>NZ_LNCE01000048.1:0-63957 GCF_001445815.1 Janthinobacterium sp. Ant5-2-1
AAGAGTTTGGAAAGCTGAAAAACGTATATGGAGATATTGCAGCGTAAAGCCGGGGTCAGACCCGCCGGGTCTGACCCCAGAACTTGTTTTGGGGGTGAATTATAAAAAGACCAGAATCAATATGCTCTACGACGCTCTCGTAATAAAAAGCGAGCAGGATCCAAAGCAGCGGCCAATTGACTCTCCAGCGGCAGCGGCTCGCCCTCCAGCTGGCACGCCAGCAGCTCGGCCGCCAGCGGCGCCCAGATCAGGCCGCGCGAAGCGTAACCGAGCAAGCCAAACAGGCCAGGCCAGCGTGGTACGTCGCGCAGGCGCTCGCAGCGGCCCGGTATGCCCGGGTCGGGCAAGGCCCCCGCCAGCGGCAGGCGGTCCGGTGCCATGCAGCGAAAGCCCGTACGCCCGGCCAGCGGCGCGTCGAACGGAGCCACATCAAGGATGTCGGCGATCTTCCCGATATTATCTTCCTGGCTCGATGGGCGCAAGCTGGTGTCAGCGTCCGCATCGTAGCTGGCGCCCACGCAGACGACGCCCTCGTGCGCCGGCGTCATGTAGGCTTCGCGGCAGACGACGAACGGCAACGATGGCAAGCTGCCTTCGGCCAGGTGCGTGACCTGGCCGCGCACGGCGTCCAGCGGCAAGCCGGCCGCCTGTTCGAAATCCACGGCCCCCGTGCCCGCCGCCAGGATGACGGTGGGCGCCGCCGCGATCAGGGCGCCGTCCGCATCGCGCACCAGCCATTCCTGGTCGCCACGTTCCAGGCGCAGGGCGCTGCTGGAAAAGCGCCGCGTGAGCAAGGCGCCGCAGGCGTTCAGCATGGCCGCGCAGACGGAAGACGGGCGCGCCCAGCCGCCCTGCTCGAACCACCAGGCGCCATCGGGCGCCGGCGCGCCCAGCATGGCGGTCGCCTCGGGCGCTTCCAGCCAGCGGGCGAATTCATGCGGATACAGGCCGCTGGCGGCAATCTGCCGCTGCACCTGCGCATGCGCGCCGTCGCGCGCCAGGTGCAGCACGCCGCTTTGCACACCCTCGATGGCGGCGCCGATGCCGCCCAGGTCTTTCCAGCGGCTCAGCGAATACAGATAGGCGGCACGCACGAGGCGCGTGGCGATATTGTCGTCCTTCGACATCAGCGGCATGAAGATGCCAGCCAGGTTGCCCGACGCCTCGCTGGCCGGCTGCGCGTGGCGCTCGACCAGGGTCACCTTCCAGCCGCGCGCGGCCAGCCGTTCGCAGGCGGCCGCGCCGGCCACGCCCGCGCCGATGACGATGGCGCGGCGCTCGGGCACGGTGACGGCCGCATACTCTGCGCGCCGCGCATAAAACATGGCGCGCAAACGGCTCTCGTCGAAAACAAAACCATGCTTTTGCAGCGCCGCGCGCTGCGCCTCGTCCAGGTGCACGGCTTGCAGGCGGGCGCCGTCGACCATCAGGCGCGCCAGCACCGACGTGGCTGCCGGCACCCAGGCCAGGTGCACTTCATCGACTTGCGCCGACAATTGCGCCAGGCAGGCATCGGCCTCGCCGATCAATACATCGAGCGTAACGAGGCCATCGTGCGAAACCATGCGGTGCAGGCCCGGCACGCAAGGCGGCCACTGTGCGCGCCACTGCTCGGGCAAGTGGCGCGCATCGACGGGACGCGGCGCCAGCGCGATGTAGTGCAGGCGGCGGCCGCCATGCGCCGCACAGGCGGCGCGCAAGCGGGCGCCGTCAAAATCCGTGTCGAGCAGGACCAGTACGCGGCGCATCAGCGCCCCGCGCGGCAAAAGCAGGTGGGCGCATGGTCGTTGACCATGCCGATGCCCTGCATGTAGGCGTAGATGATGGTCGAGCCGACGAACTTGAAACCCAGCTTGAGCAAGTCTTTCGACAGTTTGTCGGACAAGGCCGTCTTGGCGGGAAATGCGCCCGGCTGCCAGCTGTTGACGATGGGCTGGCCATCGACATACGCCCACAAAAAGCTGTCCAGGGTCTGCCCTTGCGCGCGCAGGCGCAAATAGGCTTGCGCATTCGTGATGGCGGCCGCCACCTTCAGGCGGTTGCGCACGATGCCGGGGTCCGCCAGCAGTTGCGCCGCCTTGTCCGGGCCATACGCGGCGATCTTTTCCGCGTCCCATCCGTCGAAGGCGGCGCGGTAGGTGTCGCGCTTGTTGAGGATGGTTTCCCAGCTCAGGCCAGCCTGCGCGCCTTCGAGGTTCAGCATCTCAAACAGCCGGCGCTCGTCGTGGCAAGGTACGCCCCACTCCGTATCGTGATAGTCGAGATAGCGGGGATTGGCCGGATTGGCCCAGGCGCAGCGGGTAATATTCATGGTCGTGTTCTTCGTGTGCAGGCAAATGCCAGTATAGTTTATCGGCCGCGCAGGATGCGTCCCAATTCCTGCAGGCCGTGCACCATCTCGTCCGGGGGAATGGCCGCAAAGCCCAGCAGCAGCCCCGGCGGCGTGGCGCACTCGGACCCGGCCGCCGGATCGGCATAGTGGCCCAGCGGACGCAGTTCGATACCGCGTGCCAGGCCCGCGCGCGAGACCGTTTCTTCATCGTGGCCGGCGCGAAAATACGCACACAGTTCCAGGCCGCTGTCGGCCGGGCCGCACGCCAGCTGGTCGCCCAGTTCGCGCGCGATGCCGCGCACCAGCAGGTCGCGCCGCTCGGCATTGCTGTCGCGCGTGCGGCGGATATGGCGGCCAAAGTGTCCCTCGGCGATGAAGTCGGCCAGCGCCATCTGCGGCACGATGGCCGTGTGCCGGTCCATCACGGACTTGGCTTGCACCAGCGCGTCGGCCAGCGCGGGCGGCGCCACCATGTAGCCCAGACGCAGCCCGGGAAACAGCACCTTCGACAGGGTGCCCACGTAGACCACGCAGCCGGCCCGGTCCAGGCTTTGCAGCGAGGCCAGCGGCGCGCCCGCGTAGCGGTATTCGCTGTCGTAATCGTCCTCCACCAGCCACGCCTTGTGCTGCGCGGCCCAGGCCAGCAAGGCCAGGCGGCGGGGCAAGCTCATGCTCACGCCCAGCGGCATCTGGTGCGACGGCGTCACGTACGCCAGCTTCGCCTGCGGGCAATGCGCCACGCCGTACGCCACGTCCAGCCCCTGCGCATCGACGGGAACGGGAAACACGCGCGCGCCGGCCGCGCGCAGCGGGCCGCTGGCGCCCCGGTAGCCGGGCGACTCCATCCAGACCGGGTCGCCCGGCGCCAGCAAAATGGTCGACAGCAGGAATAGCGCCTGCTGCGAACCGGAGGTGATGACGATCTGCTGCGGCGTGCACTGGACCCCGCGCGACGCTTTCAGATACACGCACAGCAGCTCGCGCAGCGGCAGATAGCCGGCCGGGTCGCTGTAGCCGAAATGGTGGTCGGGACGGCGCCAGCGCCGCGCTTCCAGGCGGTTCCACACGTCGAACGGGAAATGGTCGATGCGCGGCATGCCGACACGGAAGGCGCGCAGCGGGCCACGGTGATATGCCACCTGGCGCATGGCCATCACCACGCCGTGGCCGCGTGCCGACAGGGGCCGCAGCAAGCCGGGCGCGGAGGCATCCGCCTCGGCCGCCGGCGCGGCCATGGGCACGTCGATGCTGACAAAAGTGCCGCGCCCCACGGCGCCATCGAGATAGCCTTCGGCCGTCAGAAGCGCATACGCATTGAGCACCGTCTGGCGCGACACGGCCAGCAGGCGGCAAAAGTCGCGCGTGGGCGGCAGCTGCATGCCGGGACTCATGCGGCCATCGAGGATGGCCGCCTTGATGGCCGCATACAGCTGGCGAAACAGCGGCTCGCTGGCGCCGCGCCGCAACGGCAAGGCGGCGATGATCTGGTTCAGGTGGGATGCAGGCATGGTGGCATTCTTGAATTGGTAGCCTCAATATAGCACTTATTGGATATTTTAAATAGCCAAGACTGGCGCTAAGATGGCGCATCCCCCTCTACCTCGCGGAGCACCCATGCATCAGTTTTTCGCCACCGTGGCCTGGCAGCGCGACGGCCAGGATTTTGCCGGCCAGCGCTACAGCCGCGGCCATGAATGGCAGTTCGACGGCGGCCTGACGGTAGCCGCCTCGTCGTCGCCCCTGTCCGTGCCGCTGCCCATGTCGGTGGCGGCAAATATCGATCCGGAAGAAGCGCTGGTAGCGGCCACGTCGAGCTGCCACATGCTGTTCTTCCTGTCGCTGGCAGCGCAGCGCGGCTACGTCATCGACGACTACCGCGACGACGCCGTCGGTGACCTGGGCAAGAATGCGGCAGGCCGCCTGGCCATGACGCGCATCGTGCTGCGTCCGCGCATCGCGTTTGCGGGAACGCCGCCCTCGCCCGAGGCGCTGGCGGCCCTGCACCACGACGCGCACGAACGCTGCTACATCGCCAATTCGCTGACAGCCGACGTGGTCGTGGAAGGAGCCGATTAAATGTACTCACCCGCCAGCTTTCGCGAAGAACGCCTAGAGGTGCTGCATGGCTTGATCGACGCGCATCCGCTGGGCGCGCTGGTGCGCCACGATGCCGATGGCTTGTGCGCCGATCATCTGCCGTTCGAGATCGCCGCGCCCACGCCCGAGGCGCCATTCGGCACCCTGCGCGCCCACGTGGCGCGCGCCAATCCGCTGTGGCGCGCCGCCGGCGGGAACGATGAAGCACTGGTGATTTTCCAGGGGCCGCACGCCTACATCACGCCCGCCTGGTACGCGGAAAAGCAGCGCAGCGGCAAGGAAGTACCGACCTTCAATTACGCGGTCGTGCATGCCCACGGCCCCGTGCGCGCCATCGACGACGCGGCGTGGCTGCTGGGATTGGTGGAACGGCTGACGGCGCGCCATGAGGCGGGACTAGCCGCGCCATGGCGGGTGAGCGATGCGCCGGCCGGCTATATCGAGAAACTCCTGAAAGCCATCGTCGGCATCGAAATCCCCCTCACGCGCATCACGGGCAAATGGAAGCTGGGCCAGAACCGCAGCATGCAGGACCAGGCCAGCATGGCGCATGGCCTGGCGCTGGAGAATCAGCCCGGCGCGGCGCAGGCGCTCGGCGCGCTGATCGCCGCCAACGTCACGCCAGCCAGCTGACGGCCGCCGAAAACGTCAGGAACGACAGCGCCGTCGAGACCAGGATGATGCGGGCGATGCGCGCCGTGTTCGCCCCGAAACGCTCCGACAGCAGCGAAACGTTGCTGGCGCTGGGCAGGCACGCCACCAGCACCATGCAGGTCAGCGCGAACGGATCGAGCGGCGCGCCCAGCGCGATGGCCGTGTGGCCGATGCCCCACACCAGCAGCGGATGCAGCAGCAGTTTTTTCAACGCCACGGGTACATATTCCCCCAGCGGCGCCGGGTCGGCCGTGCTCATTTGCGAACGGGCCAGCACGGCGCCGATGGTAAACAGGGCAACGGGCGAGGCGGCATCGGCCAGCAGGCCCACCGTCTGCGTCAACGGCTTGGGCAAGGCCAGTTCCAGCCACGACGACATGGCGCCCAGCACGATCGCCCACGGCATCGGATTGCCCAGCATGCCCTTCATGGCGTTGGCGACGGCGGCGCGGCTGCCGTGCGCGCCGCCGCTGCCGATGCGCGACAGGGCGATGCACAAGGAACTGGTAATCAACATGTCGACGACGATGGTGACGATGACGGGGCCCGAAGAACGGGGTCCCAGCAAGGTCAGTAGCAGCGGCACGCCCATGAAACCCGTATTCGGGAAGGCCGCCACCAGCGCGCCGAAGGCGGCGTTGTTCCAGTCGATGCGGTGGCTCAGGGTCATGGCCGTCGTGACGCCCACCATGATCAGGGCGCACAGCAAGTACACGCCGAACACGCTGGCGTCGAGCAGCTGCGCGATGGGCGTGGCGGCGCCAAAGCGGTACAACATGCACGGCAGCGCGAAGTACAGGACAAAACTGTTCAAGCCGCCGATGGCGGCCAGCGGCAGCAGTGTGCGCCGCACGGCCAGGTAGCCGCACAGCACCAGGGCGAAGAAGGGAAAGGTGATGGCGAGAATGGTCAGCATGAAACGCCATTGTAGCGCGCGTTACCGGCTGGCCGCCGGGCGCAAAAAAAGGCCGCTCGCGCGGCCCAAGGAGGTTTCGGGGAAAACGCCGCTGGCCGGCTAGGGCTTGAGCTGGGCGCGGATCTCGCCGGCCGGGTAGGCGGCGCTGTGCACGTTCACGTACAGGTTGCCGGCCTGGTAGCTCGCATACTGGGGCGGCGTCAGCATGGTGTTCGGCGGCACGGCAAACATGCCTTCGGCCGTTTTTACGAGCGGCACGATGACGGGGCCGTTGGCGCCCGCCGGCGCTTCATGGATATGCGCGACGGTGGCCACCATGCCCGTATAGCGCACGCCGCCGCTGACGCTGCGGTCTTGGGCGACGCGAATGGTGCTGCTGCCGCTGGCCGTGCTGGTATTGGCCGGTACTTCCTGCGCGCCCGTCAAGGTGACGTCATGGCCGCCCGGGTGATGCGGGCCGTGGGAACAGGCGCCCAGCAGGGCCGCCAGCGCCAGCACGGTGGCGGCGCGGCGAGCATATTGTGGCAATGTAGTCATCGCAGTACTCCTTCAACGGACATCGGGTCACGGATGGCGCCACACCCTGCACAGCCGGGCCTGCGCCGCACTTGAATTGCATAGTGCGACGGTAACGCCATGCCGTGCAGTCCGTCTTGCTTTGCGCCAAACTCGACGCACCTCCGCCAGCGCGTCTTCAGGCCAGATGCCCTTCCGCCACCCAGCCGCGGTTGGCGGCTGGCGCCTTCGGCTTGGGCGCGATACCGCTGCTTTTTTCCGCATCGAGGATGATGCTGCGCATGCTGTCGCTGGCGGCCGGCCCTGGCGCAAACGCGTAATACTCGTCATTGATGGGCAAGCCCGTCGTCGCGTCGACCAGCACCGGGTCGGCGGCCAGGCCCGTGTCGCGGCTGGCGATGACGAGGCTGGCGCCTTCCGGCGCGAAGTTTTCATTGCCCCAGGCGATAAACGCCAGCAAGACGGGCTTGAAGGCGCGCCCGGACTTGGTCAGCACATAATCGTAGCGGGGCGGCTTGGCGCAATACAGGCGGCGCGTCATCAAGCCGCCCTCCACCAGGTCGGCCAGGCGGCGCGTCAGGATGGTGGGTGCGATCTTGAGGCTTTTTTCAAATTCGTCGAAGCGCGTCTTGCCATAAAACGCTTCGCGCAGGATGAGGATGCTCCACCATTCACCCACCTTGCCCAGGCTGCGGGCAATCGGGCAAGGCAAATTATTAAAATTGGTATGTTTCATGGCCATCTCCTCACATTGATTCAGCACAACAATCGAAAGTATTTCAGTTGCAACACGGAAACTTAGTGACTATCATTTTGAAAGTGAGGTGCTTGCCCTTGCGGCGGGCTGAAAATACACGAAAACTCACACTTTCCTTGTTCAAGTACAATCATGGCTGGTTCTGCTCCCCCAATCCCGGTGCGAAAAACGGTGCCAGCCACGCCTTCCAGCGCTGCTGCCCACGCCCGTTTTTCACTCGATGCGTTCACGATGACCCCTTTGAAGCTTGCCGTACTGCCTGCCCTGCTCGCCCTGTCCCTTTGCCAGACCACCACCGCCGGTACCGCCGCTTCCGCAACGCTGCAGGCCACCTTCGTCGTGCAGGAAGCGTGCACCGTCGTCTCGCAGCGCGGCGGCACTCAGGTGCACTGCCAGCACAACACGCCCTATCTGCTGCACCAGCAGGCAACGCCATCGGGCGCCGGCCTCGTTACCATCACGTTCTAAAAATAAATCGTTGCCGTCACCGTGTCCTTGTAGTCGCCGGGGCGCGGCGACACCTGCGCCGGCACGCGGCCGTAAATCGTCAGCGGCACGCTGGCGCCCGTGCCCGTGTCAGTCACCATGCTCGTGCCCGCCGTACCATCGCCCCATGGCGCACCATCGAGGCTGGCTGACAGCAGGTAACTGACCTTGTCCGTCGTTAAGAGGTTTTTCATTTGCCGGTTGGCCACGTTGGCCGCCACGCTGCCGCCATTGAGGGCAATCTGGTAGGCGTTGTTATTCACGCAGCGCACCGACAAGGTGCTGGTGCTGCGCAAGTTGCCCGTCAGGATGGAGGCGTTGGCGAACGCCATCGGGCTGGCCGCGATGGTGCAGTCGTTGACGGCCGTGGCACTCACCGTGAAACCGAAGCTCCCGCTGGTGGCCGTGCAACCCTGCAGGTTGACGAGGCCATACGTCGTGTACGTGTAGGTGCCCACGCCGGCAAAGCTCGACGTATAGATGGTATTGGCATTGGCGACCGTGGGCACGGCGGCCAGGGCCGTGCCGGCAGGAATCTTGGCGTACACGGTAAAGGTGGTGGAATACGTACCGGGCGGGGCCAGCAAGCCGGCGGACAAGATCATGCCAAAAGTCGATGGCGCGCCCGCCACGCCGGCGCCGCCCCAGATCTTCGCCGTCGCATACGAATTGTCCACATACACGTTGTATTCCATGCGATTGCTACCGTTGCCCAGCTTGCGCGGCAGGGCCGACGTGGAATTCGTACCCAGTCCCAGCGAAATGCACACTTGCGCGTTGGGCGTGAGCAACTGCCCCAGATTCAGCGACGAAAACAGGCAGCTGAAGGTGCCCGTGGCCTGCGCCACGTAGTCGGTGCCGGAAATCGGGCTGACGGAGCCGAAATTGATATTCGTCATGCTGACCGTGCAGGTATCGGCCGCCTGCGCCCCACTGCCCCAGGCGCAGCCCAGCAGCAAGGTCAGCCATAGCAGCAGGCGGCGCATCAGCGTCCTCCCCCGGCGCCAGCGCAGCGCAACGGCCCGATCACGGGCAAGCCGCCCGCGGCCGGACGCACATACGCAAAGCCGACCGTGCACGCGCTGTCGCCCTCGCCCACTTGCAGCTGATTCTGTTCGCGCAGATCGTCGACGAAAATGATGCCGTCAAATCCCACGACCGTCTGCTTGCCGCTTTGCACATGCAGCACGGGCAAGCCCGTGGCCAGCGGCTTGCCATCGGCGCCTTGCACGATGACGGTGGCGGCGCTGTAGCGTTCGACGGGAAAGGCCGCCAGCACGCCGGCAAGGTGTTGCGGCACGACAGTCATATTGGTCACGGGCACGCGCGCGTCGACGTCGAGTTCATCCGTGGCGATGCTGATCTGGTTATTGCCATACGGATTCAAATTCGGCACCAGCAGATAGCCGCTCCTGCCCGTCACGCCGATCTGGCGATTTTCATGCAGCACAGGAATATTGCCCACGCCGCCAGTGGAGACCAGCGCAAAACCGTTGCCCACCTGACGCGCCGTCTCGACATGGCCATCCATCAGCACCAGCGCGCCGGCCGCGCCCAGCGAAGAGGCATTGCCCATGCTGCTGCTTTGCGTGCGCGCGCTCACGCGGCCGTCATTGCCCAGGTATTCCACTTGCGCTTGCCGGTAGGCATTGCCGCCAACCGTGCCAGCTTGCAAGTTCCAGCCAAAGCCGCCGCCAAAGTCCGCCGCGCGCTGCGCGCTGACGCTGCGGCCGCTCTCGCCGTTTTGCCGGCTGCCGCTCGTGCTGATGGACAGATTGTTGTCGAAGGCCATGCTCAGGCCGACATAAAATCCCCGCTTCTCGCGTTGCCGCAAATCCTGGAACAGGCTGGCGTTCAGGAACAGGCCGTGAAACAGGGTGGCCGAATAGCCCAGGGTAGCCAGCTTCGATGGCGGCGCGCCGGGCGTGCGGTAGCTGATATAGCTGCTGCTGATGCTGCTGCCCGCCGGCAAGGGCAAGCTCACGGTGATGCGGTCTGCCGCGCGCACCACGGGACTTCCGTCGCGCGAAGCCAGGTCGCCAAACCCGGCGCTGGCGCGCACGCTTTGCACGTCGACGCTGAAGCGCGGCCCCATGTACTGGTAGCCGGCGCCCAACTGCACGCCACGGCCATGGCCGGCGCTGGCCGACAGCGAGCCGCTGAGCACGCCCGCCTGGCCCAGCCGCACCAGCGCGCCCGCCCCCGCCTGATACAGGCCGGCAGCCAGTTCCGCATGGCCTTCGATGGTGAAGTTGTCGCTGACGCCGTGGCGGACGGAAGCGCTGGCAACGAGCTGGCGTTCATAGCCGAACAGGCGGCGGCCATAGTCGCGCCGCACGGCGCCCGCCTCGACCGAATAATCGCTCAAGCCGCTGGCCAGCATGCGCGTATCGACGTACAGGGGCAGCACGGTCGTCACGCTGCGCCCCAGGGCGTCGCGCGTGATGAGGGTGGCTTGCCCCGCGCCATTGATGCCGGCCACCTGGTTCAGCACGAACGGGCCGCTGGGCACGCTGGCAGCATATTGCTGCACGCCATTGACGTACAGGCTCAGCGACGAGGGCACGAGCGCCGTGCCATCGACGGAGGCGACGGGAAAGGTCAGCAGGTCGGGACGCAGCTGGAAATTCTTGCGCCACTGTACGCCGCCCACGCGCACGGCGCGGCTCCAGCTGAGCGAAGACGAAATCAGGTCGCCCACTTGCCACGTTTGCAGGGTCTCGGGGTCGGCATGGCTCCAGAAGGTGTCAAAGCGCATGTACTTGCGCTGGTCCGACCCCAGGTTCACGGTGCCGGTATTGCTGAACACGCCGCTGTCATTGAAATAGCGCAAGTCGTTGAAGATGGCGGCGCGCCGCGTCCGGCCCAGTTCCGCATAGGCTTCGTAATTGAGGACGGCGCCGGGCGTGACGCTCGACGGCGGCGTCTGCGGGGCCAGGCGCGCGTTGATGCGATACGGCGAACGCAAGTCGTCCGCCACCTGCAACGACACGCTCTGGCGCGCCGCATCATAGTCATAGCTGAGTCCGGGAATCGCATCGAGCGCCACCTCGGTCTGACCGGGTGCGGACAGGCGCGCCGGGTCCAGCCCCAGCTGCTGCAGGTTCGCCACACTGCTGCGCAAGCCTTTGCCCACCTGGGTAAAGCGCAAGATCAGCCCGGTTGATTCAGCATTCACAGTCACCTCCAGATACAGTTCATTCGGCGCCATCGGATCGCTCGGCAAGCTGGCCGGACCCGGATCGGCGCCCGTCTCGGCGGCAGATCCATCGGCCCTGGCCCCCGGTGCCATGGCCAGCAACAGCAACAGCAAGGATGCCAGTGCGCGTCTCATGGTTTAACCCGGTTCGCGGCAAGCCCGCCCGCCATGGCGGCCCAGTTCAAGGTATCTAATTCGTGGCAACGAGCGCCTTTGCATTCACGTTTGCCGCAATACTCAACGGTCCATCCAGTTCAGCCTCGCTGGCGACGGGCAGGCGCCATACGCGCATGCGTGCCGCCAGGACATAGCCAAACAGCCCCTTGCTGACGACAAATTCCTTGCCCGCCTGGTTCGTCAACGTCATCGCACCGATCTGCGCATGGAAATTGCCGCTGTTCTTGACGCGCAACATCCACTCACCCCGCTCGCGAAAGACTTGCCAGTCGAGTATTTCCTTGCCCGGCGCACCGGCCGGCAGCACGAACACGGGCACCGAGTAGCGCAGGCGGATATCGACGCCGCTGCGGCCCGCCGCATCCTCGCGGCTGACTTCATCGATGAGCACGCGATACGTTTTTTCCTGCGCGACGGGGCCAGCCTGGGCACGCACGAGGCGGATGGTCTGCCGGCTGTTGGCGGCGATTTCGACGATGGGCGGACTGGCCACCAGTTCCTGTGTCGGCGCCAAGGTTTCCTCGCCATCGCGCTGCTCCCAGGCGAACACCCGCACCTGCCCGTAGATGGGCTGGTCGCCGAGGTTTTGCAGGCTGATGCCGGCCGCATTCTGTGGGGCGCGCAAATTGAGCGTCACCGGCGAAATCTGCAGATTGGCGCCGTGCGCACCCGCCGCACAGCAAGCCAGCAGCGCCAGCACGCTTTTCATCAGGAAAACAGTACCGGCCTTCACGCAGCGCCTGGCTTAAAAGTACACGGTGGCCGTGATGGTCGACTTGTAGGTATCGGGCGCCGGCGTCGCCTGCGGCGGAATATTGCCGTACACCGTGATCGGCTGCGATGAGCCGTTGCCGGTGCCGCCGACGGTATTCGTGCCCTGGGTATCGCCCCACAAGGTGCTGCCGGCCGTCTGGTACAGATTGAATTGCACCGTCCCCAGGTTGCCGCCCGTGCCGCTCATATAGCGCGTGGTGCCGCTCGATCCCGTGCCCGAGCCGGCCGTCAAGCCCACGTTATACAGCGTGGTATTGGTGCAGGTGACGTTCACGGTCGTATTGACGTTCACGGCAGTAGCCAGTACACCCTGACTTTGGCCAAAGTCGAGATTGGCCGCCGCGATGGTGCAGTTGGCGATGATTTTCAGGGTGACGTCAAAGGTGGTGGTGGCGTTGCCGTTCAGATATACGGCGGCGTCGGCGTCACGCGGCAGGAGCGACGTGGCGGCAACCGCCACGCTGGCGGCAACGATAAGGCGGGGAAAAATAACTCGCAACATGATACCTCCTGATGATGGAACATCATTAATGAGCCCACCAATATGAGGGGCGTCGAGGATAGTCACGGTATTGCCGGCGTTTTCTTGGGCACGCAAACCAGGACGACAAAATACTTGTGCCGAGAGTCAGGAACCTGGGGACTCCGGCATTGTTTGCAGCATTTGCAAAACAGATTTTTTTGCAATCGACATTGCTTAAAATCAATGCATGAGTGGATTATTGGCGATCTGGGAAATCCGCGCTTCTTCTGGCGGAGAAACATCTTTTGAAATACGAGAAAAGCAGAAAAAAAAGAAAAAGCGAGGCATAATAAGCCACAACTTGCTATTTGGTTAAGTCATCCATGCCATGCCATTGACCAGCGAAACCGTCAAAAAGAATATCCTGCTCGTGGACGATTCCGCGTTCGAGCAGCGCATGCTGATGGAGCTGCTCAGCGAGCAGCCCTACCGCTTCAGCATTGCCTTCAACGGCTACCAGGGCTACCAGCTGGCATTGGCCACGCATCCCGACCTGATACTGCTCGACGTGCGCATGCCCGAGATGGATGGCTACACGGCGTGCCGTTTGCTCAAGGCCAATCCCGAGACGGAAGAGATTCCCGTGATCTTTCTCAGCGGCGCCGATGCCGCCAAGGAACGCGTCATGGGCTTGCAGGTGGGCGGCGTCGACTACATTTCCAAGCCCTTCCTGCCGGAAGAACTGGCCGCACGCATCCATATCCACCTGGGTTTGATGCGTAAAAGCAACAGTACCTTGCCGGCCGCGCCCCTGGTCAGCGACCGGCAGCAACATCCGGACCTCGTGTTCGTCAATGCCGTCAAACAACTGATTCTCGACAACCTGGGCAGCCTGCCCAACCTGTCCGACATCTCCCGCAGCGTGGGCACCTACCGCGAAAAGCTGACCCTGATGTTCCGCGAGCAGACAGGCATGACGGTCTTCGCCTTCATCCGCGAAGCGCGCATCGCCCGCGGCGTGGAATTGCTGCAGCAGACGGAAATCGACGTGCAGGATATCGCCCTGCTGATCGGCTTTCACAACGCAGGCAACTTTGCCACGGCCTTCCGCGAACGCATGGGCGTCACGCCCAGCGCCTACCGCCAGCGCCTGCATGAGCAGACGGGGCAGCGGCAGGCGACTGGCTAGAACTTGTAATTCAGCTTGAGCGAGGCGAAGCGCCCGCGCGGATCGGCCTGCGTATAGTCGAAGCCCGAAGCCGAGTAATCCCACGGCGCGCGCTTGTTGGCCAGGTTCTGCACGATGAAGGTGACGTTCGCCTTTGGCGTGACCTGCCAGCTGGTGGTGACGTCGAAGGTGCTGAAGGCCGCCACGGATTCATCCAGGTGCGTATTCTGCGCATAACTGCCCACGTAATTCCAGGTGAGCGTGGACGACCACTTGCCCTGCTCCCAGGTGGCCGACGTGACGCCGCGCCATTTCGGAATCGAACCGAAATAATTCGTGCCGGCGCCATCGGTCAGCGGCGCGCCATCCGACAGCGGTTCGGCAAAGCGCAGCACGCGGCTCAGCTGACCGGCCAGGGTCAGCTTGCCCCAATCCTTGTCGACGAAGCGCTGGCGCAGGTCCAGGTCGATGCCCGACACTTCGCGCTGGCCCTGGTTGCGGTACTGGCGATACAGGGTCGTGATGCGGCCATCGGCGTCGCGCGTGATCTTCTGCGGCGCCGACGCTTCGTTGGCGAGGGTGGTGGTGGCGCTTTCCGTGCCGATCACGCCATCTTGCTTGATGCGGTAGTAATCGAGGCCGATGCTCGAACTGCTGGTCGGCGACACCACCACGCCCAGGTTCAGGTTATTCGACCGTTCCGGACGCAGCGCCGTATTGGCGATGGTAATGGCCGTCACGCCGCGCGTCTGCGTGGGCGTGATCGGGTCGCGCGGATCGAGCACGCTGACATAGCTGACGGCCGTACTTTGCGTGATTTCCGGCAGCGACGGCGCACGGAAGCCGCGCGACACGGTGCCGCGCACCAGCAGCCACGGCGCCGCCTGGTAGCGCGCGCTGGCTTTCGGCGAAAACGCATTGCCGAAATCGCTGTAATGGTCGGCGCGGCCCGCCAGGTTGACGGACAGGTCTTTCACGACGGGCACGTTGAATTCGGCAAACAGGGCCGACACGCTGCGCGAACCGTTGATGATGTTGATGGCCGGGCGCAGCTCCGTGCCCGACAGCACGGCCGTCGAGGTTTGCGAATCCATCTTTTCGCGGCGCCACTGGGCGCCGGCGGCAAAGCCCAGCGGACCGGCCGCCAATTGCCACAGGTCTTTCGCGGCCGAGAAATCGACGGTGTCGAGAGTCGACTCGGCCGGACGCAGGGTCGACAGGCGCAGGCGGTTGCGCACGGTTTCGCTGTTTTGCGACTGGTCGAAGAAGTTATAGCTGCCGTCAGCCAGCACCTTCTGGAATTCGTAGCGGTTGACGAAGTTCTGCACGGTTTCTTCCAGCTTGCTGCTCGAGTGCCCCACGGCCGCATCCCAGTCCCAGCCCGCCAGCGTGCCTTTCACGCCCGCCAGCGCGCGGTAGAACGTGACCTTGTCCTGCTTCAGGCGCGGCCCCAGGTCGAACAGGGTGGCCGTGAACGGCAAGGGCGTGGCGCCCGGATTGTTCGGATGGCCCACGGGCAGCACGACGGGAATCGTGTCGAGCGCCTGCGTGGCGTTGTTCCACACGCGCGTGGCATTGTTGACGGTGAGCGGCGCGCTGAAGGTCTGGTCGGCGCGCGAATAGCTGTGCAGCAAATCAACGTACGCTTCCGTGTCCGCATTCAGTTTGAAGGTGGCGCGCGCGGCCGTGTGCACGCGCTGGATGCCGGGTATCAGGGTTTTATATGGCGACGGGTTATACGCCAGCACCTGCCCCGTCTTGCCGGGCGAGATGTCGCCATAATTGACCAGTTCCAGCGGGCTGCGCACGCCGCCCAGGGTTCGCGTGGGGTCGCTGCCCGCATAATTGGTGGCGACCCAGCCCAGCGCGCCACGCTGCTGCTTGCGGAAATCCGCGTCGCGCATCCACGCCACGTCGCTTTGCTGCAGCTTGTCGCGCTGCTGCGCGTCGATCGAGAAGACCAGACTGTAGCCGTCTTCCTCGAGCTTGCCGAAACCCGTCTGCAGCGCCGCGCTCTTTTCATGCTGGCCCGTGCCTTCGGTCGAGCCGCCCCACTGCGCCGTGATGTCCGTGCCCGTGAATTCCTTGTACAGGATGATGTTGACGACGCCGGCCACGGCGTCGGAACCGTAGATGGACGAAGCGCCATCCTTGAGCACCTCGATGCGCTGCACGGCCGCCATCGGCAGGCTGTTCAGGTCGACAAAGGTTTCCTGCAGATTTTGCGCCGTCGCATAGCTGGCCACGCGCTTGCCGTTCACCAGGATCAGGGTATTTTTCTGGCCGATGCCGCGCAGCGACAGGCCCGACGTGCCGGCCGAGAAACTGCCCGTATATTGTTCGTTATAGCTGTTGCCGCTGTTGGCGGAAATGGCGCGCAGCACATCCGACACGCTGGTCTTGCCGCTGGCTTTCAATTCCTTGGCCGTGATGACCTGCACGGCGCTGGCGCCCTCCTTTTCGCTGACGCGGATATTCGATCCGGTGACGTTGACGCGCAGCATGTCGTCCTCGGCGTGGGCGATGCTGGAGACGGCGGGAAAGGCGGCGGCGATGGCAAGACTGATGGCGAGTGGTTTGAACATGGTTTCCTCTTATTGGGATTGCAGCCTTTTTCAGATAAAAAAGGCCGAGCAGGGGCACGCGGACCGGATGGGCCTGCGGGCAAAACGACGACGGGGGATGAAGGAATTACGGGATGCGTGGACGGGCACGCATCGGCATCCACTGCGCCATGCATTGCATGGTCAGCTGGTGCCGGGCGGCGTAAAAACAGGCAGAAAGGGTAAAGCGCAACATAAAAGACACCGGTAAGCGGGGAAAGGCCACTATATCCCGGTGTCTTTATGGGGTGAACGAATTAAAAATTGAATGTATATACGATTTGGATCTAAGGACTTGGTTTTTGGCAATATCAGGTGTCGGCCAGCGCCTGCGGCATGGCCGCCGCGCGGCGTGCCTGCACGTTCCACCAGTACCAGGAAATGACGGCGTTGACCCAGTAGGCCGCATACAGCACGGCCGTCAGGTGCAGGCCGCGGCTGTAGTAGAGCGGCACGGCCACCGTGTTGACCAGCAGCCAGAAAGCCCACGTCTCGATGCGCCGGCTCATCAGCAGGAATTGCGCGATGATGCTAAATACCAACACCGCCGAATCGATGAACGGTGCGTAGGCATTCGTGAAACGGTGCAGCAGCATGCCGTAGATCACCACGGAGGCGATGCCGGCCGGCACCACCCAGGCCAGGCTGCGCCAGCCCGTGCGCGTGATCGGCAAGGGCTGGCCACCGGCGCCGCGCCGCCATTGCAGCCAGCCGATGACGCAGGTGACGATGAAAAACAGCTGCAGCATCACGTCGGCGTACAGGTTGACCTGGAAAAACAGCACGGCAAACAGCACGCAGCCGACGATGCCGATCCACCAGGAATGAATGTTGTTGCGTCCGGCCAGGACGATGGAGGCAGTCATCAAGACATTGGCGGCGATTTCGAGCGGGGGAGTCAAGCGGATTTCCTTGGAATGAAGGCACGCCGCCACTATAGCCCATTTGATATCCGCAACCCGCCAAGCACTGCTTGACTTCCGTGGCCATTCTGGCAAATTGGGAAGCACTAGCCCCTGAACCACTGCGGAGATGTCCATGCGCTTGCGCCACGTGCTGCTTGCGGCAACACTGCTCGGCAGCGTCCTGCCCGCCCTGGCGTGCCGCATGACGATGGCGCTCGAGCAGTGGCCGCCGTACGTCTACCGCGACGCCCAGGGCGGTTATACGGGGCTGGACCTGGAACTGCTGCGCGCCATCTTCAAGGAAGCGCACTGCACCCTGGTCACCTTGCCGGAATTGCCGACGGCGCGGCGCCAGCTGCTGTTCCAGAAAGGGGGACTGGATCTGATGCCTGCCGCGTCCGACACGTTGGAACGCCACGCGTATGCGCGTTTCAGCGTCAGCTACCGCGATGAAACCGTCGGTGTCTTCGGCAAGGCCGGCGCGCCCGCCGTGCCGCACCACGCCGGCAGCTTCGCGCAACTCGCGCGCGGCAAGTCCACCCTGCTGGCGCCCAAGGTGGGCTGGTATGGGGCAGACTATGCGGCGGCCCGTCCGGCGCTGGAAAAGAATGGCCGCCTGAATACCTTCGGCAGCTTCCGGCAAGGCATCCTCATGCTCGACGCGGGCCGCGCCGACCTGCTGCTGGGCGACGTGCTGGCCGTGCGCCACGAAGCGCGCCAGCAGGGTGTTGCCTTGAGCACCCTGCCCTTCCTGGCCTTGCGCGCACCCGTGCACCTGATGCTCAATGCGCGCACGACCAGCGCCGCCGACCTGGCGCAACTGAACGCCGCCATCACGCGCCTGGAACAGCGCGGCGTGCTGGCGGCGATACGCAACAGCTACGCAGCGCCGTAGCGGCAATCAGCCCTTGGCAGCCGCTTCCAGGATTTCCAGCTTGGTTTCGCGGCCATTCTTTTGCACGCCCTGCGCCTTGTCGTAGCTTTCGATCAGGGCGCGATACGGCGGCACGATATGGTCCGTCATGATGGCGGCGAATTCCATCGCATCGGCGCGGTTCCAGGTGCTCATCACTTCAGCCAGCACGGCATACGTGTCGATCGGCACGGCGCCCGCCTGCGTCACGCGCGCCATGGTGATGTCGGTGGCCATCTTCGACCAGTTGCCCGAGGCGTCGATGATGGCAAACACCTTGTAGCCGGCCGCCAGCGCGCTGATGGTGGGGAAAGCCATGCACACGCTGGTGAGCGTGCCGGCGATCAGCAAGGTCTTGCGGCCCGTCTTTTCAATCGCTTCGACCCAGGCCGGATTGTCCCAGGCGTTGATCTGGCCCGTGCGCGGGATATAGACGGCTTCCGGGTTGAAATGGTGGATTTCCGGGATCAAGGGACCGTTCGGGCCGTCGGGCACGGAAGCGGTGGTAAACGTCGGCATGTTCGCCAGGCGGGACAGCTTGGCCAGCGCCGTGACGTGGCCGCGCAGCACGTGCTGCTCGATGTCGCGCACCAGCTGGAACAAGCCGCTCTGGTGGTCGATCAGCAGCATGACGGCGTCGTCGGGATCGATCATCGGTGGCAAACCTTGGAAGTTGGCGGGGGTGCTCATGGTGGTCTCCTGAAAAACCGTGCCGCGGGATGCGGCACGGGTACTACACAAATTCGCTACACAAATTACTTCGCGATGCGGGCGATGCGGCCGCTGTTGAAATCCTCGAACGCCTGCGCGATTTCCGCTTCGGTGTTCATGACGAAGGGACCATGGCCGACGATGGGCTCGTCGATCGGCTCGCCACTGAGCAGCAGCACCACGGCGTCGTTGTTCGCTTCGACGGTGATGCTGTCGCCATCACGCTCGAACAGCGCCATCTGCGCTTCGCGCACCACGCTCTCGCCATTGACCAGCACCGTGCCATGCAGGACGATCAGCGCCGTGCTCCAGCCTTTGTTCAAGGGCAGCTCCGTCAGCTTGCCCTGGGCCAGGCGCACATCCCACACCTGCATCGGCGAGAACGTGCGGGCCGGGCCATGCTGGCCGTCGAAGTCGCCGGCGATCACGCGCACGGAACCTGCAGCATCGGGCAGCGCCAGCGTGGGAATCGTGTCGCTGGTGATGGCCTGGTAGCCGGGCGCCGTCATCTTGTTTTTCGCCGACAGGTTCACCCACAGCTGCACCATTTCCAGGGTGCCGCCCGACTGCGTGAAGGCAGGCGAGTGAAACTCTTCATGCAGGATGCCGGCGCCGGCCGTCATCCATTGCACGTCGCCGGGGCCGATCACGCCGCCCTGGCCCGTCGAATCGCGGTGCGCCACTTCGCCCTTGTAGACGATGGTCACCGTTTCAAAACCGCGGTGCGGGTGCGAGCCGACGCCGGGCGGACGGGTGCCGGGCGCAAATTCGGCGGGACCGGCATAGTCGAGCAGCAGGAAGGGGCTCAGCTGCTTGCCATGGCCGCTGTACGAAAACATCGAGCGCACGGGGAAACCGTCGCCGACCCAGTGCTGGCGCGGTGCGCTGTAGATACCTGTGACTTTGTTCATCTCGATCTCCTGTTGGGGTTTGCATTACGATGGAGACAGAATACGCTTGCAACGATGAAGCGGGTAGACGGTAAAATAGGTCATCAGCGTTCCAAAAATAGAACGATCCAGGAGGCGGCATGCAGGACCTGAATGACTTGTATTACTTTGTGCAGGTGGTCGATCACGGCGGCTTCGCGCCGGCCGGGCGCGCGCTGGGCATGCCGAAATCCAAACTGAGCCGGCGCATCGCGCTGCTGGAAGAGCGCTTGGGTGCGCGCCTGCTGCAACGCACGACGCGGCATTTTTCCGTCACCGATGTGGGGCAGACGTTTTACGAGCATTGCAAGGCGATGCTGGTGGAAGCGGAGGCGGCGCAGGAAGCGATCGAACTGACGCGGGCCGCGCCTCGCGGCACGGTGCGCCTGTCCTGCCCCATCGCCCTGCTGCAATCGCTGGTCGCGCCCATGCTGGCCGGTTTCATGCGCGCGCATCCGCAAGTGACTCTGTTATTGGAAGCGAGTAACCGCCGCGTCGACCTGGTGGCCGAAGGCATCGACGTGGCCATCCGCGTGCGTCCGCCGCCGCTGCCCGACAGCGACCTGGTGCTGCGCGTGCTGGCCGAACGGGGCCAATGCATGGTGGGCAGCCCCCTGCTGTTCGCCGGCGCACCGCTGCCGAAGGCGCCGGCCGACCTGGCCGACTGGCCCAGCCTGGCCCTGGGCATGCCGCAACAGCACTATCAGTGGGATTTATATGGCCCCGATGGCGCGCGCGCCCAGCTGCGCCACTTACCGCGCTTCGTCACGGGCGACATGCTGACCCTGCGCGACGCGGCCGTGGCCGGCGTGGGCGTGGTCCAGCTGCCGACCATGATGATCACCGAGCAGGTGGCCAACGGCAGCCTGCTGCCGCTGATGGAGCAATGGCGGCCGCAACGCGAAATCATCCACGCCGTCTTCCCGTCGCGGCGCGGCCTGCTGCCGGCCGTGCGCGCGCTGATCGACTACCTGGCGCACAGCTTCGCCGCGCTGCCGGAAGAGTGAAGGTTTTCAGGTACGATGGTGCTCTTTCAACAGGCGTGAAAACAGCATGCGTTTATTGATACTGTCGGACCTGCACCATGAGTTATGGCGCAACGACGCGCCGCAGGGCGACCTCGCGCTCAGCTGCCCCGACGCCGTCATCCTGGCCGGCGACATCGACACGGGTACTCGCGCCGTCACCTGGGCCGCCAGTGCATTCGCGGGCCTGCCCGTGCTGTACGTGCACGGCAACCACGAAGGCTATGGCCACCATCTGGACAAGGTGCGCCAGGAGCTGCGCGCAGCCTGCGCCGCCACGCCCAATGTGCATTTTCTCGACGCCGATAGCCACGTCATCGCCGACCAGGCAGGCAGCAAGGTGCGCTTCCTGGGCGCCACCCTGTGGACGGATTTCCGCCTGCTGGGCGACGACACCCGGCAAGCGGCCATGCGCGACGCGGAAGCCGTCATGAACGACTACAAGCGCATCCGCCTGGCCGGCATGGGCTTTCGCAAGCTGCGCGCGGCCGACACGGCCATGTTCCACGCGCAGCAAAAAGCGTGGCTGGCGCGCGAACTGGCGCAGCCCTTCGACGGACGCACGGTGGTCATCAGCCACATGGCGCCGTCGCTGCTCTCGGTCGACGATGCCTATGGCAGCGAAGGATGTTCGCCCGCCTATGCCTCGCGCCTGGACGACCTGGCCGCGCAAGCGGACCTGTGGGTGCATGGCCACCTGCACGTCTCGCGCGACTACCGGATCGGCGCGTGCCGCGTCGTAGCTAACCCGTGCGGCTACAAGACGCGCAGCGGCGCGCCGCAAAATCCCGATTTTGATCCGAACTTCATCATTGACCTAACGGCCGGCTAATCGTCAGCTTTGAGACGGCCCGCCAGCCATTGCTGCAGGCGGTGCTTGCCGGCCCGGCGCGCCACGCGCGGCGACGTCTCCGACTGGTGCGCGCCGGCGCCGCCGCGCAGTTTCGCTACCGCCACCAGCGGATTGCGCGGCTTGGGCGTGGCTTTCAATTTAATTTTCATGGTGTTTCCTTTCAACCCGCTCGTCCAAAACAAAAAACCCCGGCAAGTTTCCTCACCGGGGTTTGAAAGACACCGGCTCGGGATCGGCAACATGCCGATGGCCCCGAGCGTCATGCGCGGGGCTAGTGGAGGTACAACTTGCTGCCAGCCTGCTCGAACATGGGTATCCTTTCTTTTGTTGGGTTAATCTGCACTGCGGACGCTGATTCTGCGCCGCATGCTGCGGTGCGTCAACCGCTTTTCGTGGCGACTGCGCCAACGTTGTTATTCTGTCGCAGCCGCTTTTTCTTTCGCGATACGGGCATCGAGCTTCGCCTCATTTTTGGCAGCGTACTGGCTGCACGCCTGGGCATCGATGAAGGGATTCGGCGTGACACCTTCCAGCAAGCGCCTGAGTTTTTCGTCGGCGCCGGAATGGTCGGGGTGGGCCGAAATGAGGATATCGCAGGGCAGCCTGGCGAAATCCTGCATGGTGCGACGGAAGGCCGGCGTCATGTCGCCATGCGCCGCATCACCGCTGAAGTGAAAATGGCCGGCGCCCACCGGCGTGAGACTCGCACCGAACACCACGTTCAGGCATTCCTGCCCTGCCGCGTCCTCGCACGACACCCAGGTCCAGCTGGTGCTGCCAGGCGTGTGGCCCGGCGTATAGCGCGCCGTCACCGTCACGCCGCCCAGTTCCAGGGTCTCGCCATCGGCGATCTCGCGCACATCTTGCACGGCCGGCATGGGATCGATTGCACCCGCTTGCGGGTCCGTATCGAGCACCCTGCCAGCGCGCAGCGCCTGTGCGCCGAGCGGGCTGGCGACCACTTGCGCGCCGCTGTCGCGGGCCAGGGCGGCGATGCCGCCCGAATGGTCGAAATGCGCTTCCGTATTCAGGATGAACTTGATGTCTTCCAGGCGAAAACCCAGCTCGAGGATATGTTCCTTGATGGCGGCCACCGATTGCGGCAGCGCGCCGTCGATCAGGATCAAGCCTTCGCGCGTGTGGATCAGCACCACGCTCAAGCCGCCCACGCCCACGTAATACGTGTCGCCGTGGATGCGCGCCGGTTGCTGCGGGCGGTTCCACTGCGCCGCATACGGCGAGGCGATCGGCTGCGTCAGGGGATCGACGGCGGGCGCGGCGGCATGCGCGGCAAACGGCAGCGCCGAGGAGGCCAGCGCGATACTGAGCAAAGTCTTGGAAAGGAAGAAAGGCGGCATGCGGCTCCAGTAATGAGTGTGCGGTAATCGATGCCACAGGGTAACGTCGTCCCCTCATGCGGTCAAGCAGTCGGACGCGGCAACTTGCGCTACGATAGAGGTCCATAGACCTGCCGTGCGCCTTGCCGCGCCCACTGCCATGCGTTTGCTGATTCTGTCCGACCTGCACCTGGAAGTCTGGGGTGAAAACACACCCGTCATCGACCTTGCCGCCAGCCGCCCCGACGTGGTGATCCTGGCCGGCGACATCGACACGGGCTGCAATGCCATCGCCTGGGCCGCGCGCACCTTCGGCGCCCTGCCCGTGCTGTACGTGCACGGCAATCACGAGGGCTATGGCCACCAGCTGGAACACATGCAGGACGCCGTGCGCGACGCTTGCGCCAGCGCGAATGCGCACGGCGCCAACATCCGCCTGCTCGATGGCGACGCCATGGTACTGAACGGCGTGCGTTTTCTCGGCGTCACGCTGTGGACGGATTTTTTGCTGTTCGGCGCGGAGCGCCGGGAAGAAGCCTTGAGCGCGGCGCAAAGCTACATGCCCGACTACAAGCGCATCAGCACGGGCGGCGACACGCCGCGCCTCTTGTGCGCGGCCGACACGGCGCAGCTGCACGCGCAGCACCGCGCCTGGCTGGAACGGCAGCTGGCGCAACCCTTCGATGGCAAGACCGTCTTCATCACGCACATGGCGCCCTCGATGCTGTCGGTGGAAGAGCAATACGCGACCAATCTCGGCTCGCCCGCCTTCGCCTCGCAGCTCGATGCACTGGTGGCGCAGGCCGACCTGTGGGTGCATGGCCACATGCATGCCTCGCTCGACTACCGCGTCCAGGATTGCCGCGTCGTGTGCAACCCGTGCGGCTACAAGCGGCCCGATGGCATGCCGGAGAATGAACGCTACGATTCCGGCTTCATCGTCGACCTCGCCGGCACGATTTAATTTTTCCGATAGCGCAGCTGCACCACGCCGCTGGGCAGCTGGCGCGTGTCGTCCAGGCGCCAGTCGCTGCGCGGCAAGCCATCCTCGAACAGGCGCACGCCCTTGCCCAGTACCACGGGCAGCACGGACAAGGTCAGGCTGTCGATGACGCCCTCGCGCAAACCCGTGCGGATGACGGCGCCGCCATCAAGATACACGTGGCGGCACCCCTCATCTGCCAGCGCTTCCAGTACTTCCCGCACGCTGCCTGCGCGGCGCTGCTCGCCATGGCGCGGCGCGAAGTCGCGGTGGCTGAGTACCACCACGCGCTTGCCCGCATACGGCCATGGTTCAAAACCCAACACGGCGTCATACGTGGTGCGGCCGATCAGCAAGGTATCGACTTGCTCGATCAACGCCGTGTAGCCGGTGGCGTCGGGCGAGTCTGGCGCCAGTTCGGCCAACCAGGACAGGTCGCCGTTTTCTCCCGCGATGCAGCCGTCGATGCTGATGCCGAGAAATACGCTGACGAAAGTTTTTTGCATGGGTGCTCCTTGATTTAATTCTACGGCGTAGAATTATGCCCATGAAAACCCCAAAACTTCAAGCCATGAAATCTCCCGTGCGCCACGCCGGGCGTCCGCGTCGCGCTCTGCCCGCGCTGGACAGCGCCAGCATCCTGCAAGCGGCATCAACCCTGTTGGAAGAAAAAGGCGAAGCATTTTCCATGCGCGCGCTGGCGCAGAGCCTGGGCGTCGATGCCATGGCCTTGTATCACTACTATGCGGGAAAAGAGGAGTTATTGCTGGCGTTGATGGTGCAGCGTTTTGCCGCGCTCGATCCGTGCCAGCCGCCATTTACGCAACGCCAGGGGCCGCAGCGGCGCCTGCTCGCGCTGTGCGCGCTGTACCTGGAACTGGTCAGCGCCACGCCATATTTCGTGCGCCTGATGGCGCGCGGGCTGGTAGAGCAAGCCGACGTGGCCGAGCGGTTCACGGCGCTGTTTGAGCAGGCCATCGAAAGCCTCGGCCTGGACAAGAAAACCCGGCTGCGCGGGCGCGATGCGCTCGTCGATTTCCTGCACGGCTATGCGCTGGCGGGCCGGCCGGCCAGCGAGACAGCCTGGCACGCCTCGGTCAGCCTGATCCTGGCGGGCATGGCCGCTGGACACACTGCGGTGTGACGACGAGCGGCCGGACGCACTAGCCTGGCATCAGGCCAGCAGCTTGAGCAGCGCCTGCGCGGCCGCTTCCGACGATGCGGGATTCTGGCCCGTGACCAGCAAGCCATCGGTAACAGCGTACGGCTGCCAGTCGCCCAGCTTCGAGTACACGCCGCCATTTTCCTTGAGCATGTCCTCGACGAGGAAAGGCACGATGGCCGTCAAGCCGACGGCATCTTCCTCGGTATTCGTAAAGCCCGTCACCTGCTTGCCGCGCACCAGCGGCGTGCCATCAAGCGCTTTCACGTGGCGCAGCACGCCGGGCGCGTGGCAGACGGCGGCGACGGGCTTGCCGGCGGCGATCATCTGCTCGATCAGCGCGATCGAGTGCGGGTCTTCGGCCAGGTCCCACAGCGGGCCATGGCCGCCCGGGTAGAACACGGCGTCGAAGTCCCCTGCCTTCACGTCGGCCAGCTTGCCCGTGTTGGCCAGCACGGCTTGCGCAGCGGCGTCCTGCTTGAAGCGGCGCGTGGCATCCGTTTGCGAATCCGGCTCGTCGCTTTTCGGGTCCAGCGGCGGCTGGCCGCCGTTGGGCGATACCACGGTCAGCTTGGCGCCCGCTTCCTGCAAGGCATAGTAGGGCGCGGCGAATTCTTCCAGCCAGAAGCCGGTTTTCTTGCCGGTGTTACCGAGTTGATCGTGCGAGGTCAGTACCATCAGGATGTTCATGTTGTTTCCTTTTATGTCAGGGTTACAGTGCTGCTTCGAGGATACGGCGGCTGCGCGCGAGGTCGATATCGCGGTGTTCGCCGAGGGAGGTCATGCCATGTGCTTCCAATTGTTTCAGTACCGCTTCCACCGCTTCCTGGCCCAGCTGATAGGCCGACAAACGCGTCGGGATGCCCAGGCCCTCAAAGAAGGCGCGCGTGCGGGCGATGGCGGTATCGATGCGCTCGTCGTCGCTGCCCTCCGTGATGTTCCAGACACGTTCGCCATACTGTAGCAATTTGCCGCGTTTCTGCTCGCGCTGTACGTCCAGCAGCGCCGGCAGCACCAGGGCCAGGGTGCGCGCATGGTCGATGTCGTACAGGGCAGTCAGTTCGTGGCCGATCATGTGGGTGGCCCAGTCCTGCGGCACACCCGCGCCGATCAAGCCATTCAGGGCCAGGGTGGCCGTCCACATCAGATTGGCGCGGGTGGCGTAATCGTCGGGCGAGGCCACGGCCTGCGGCGCGATCTCGACGAGGGTCTGCAGCAAGCCTTCGGCAAAGCGGTCCTGCACCTTCGCCTGTACCGGATAGGTCAGATACTGTTCCGTCGTGTGGACAAAGGCGTCGACCAGGCCATTGGCCACCTGCGTGGCCGGCAAGGTAAACGTTTTGCTCGGGTCGAGCACGGAAAACTGCGGGTACAGCAGCGGGCTGCGGAAACTCAGCTTGTCATGCGTGGCTTTTTTCGTCACCACGCCGCCGCTGTTCATTTCCGACCCCGTGGCAGGCAAGGTGAGCACCGTGCCAAACGGCAAGGCGCGCTGCACATTGGCGCCGCCGCGCTCGGCGATTTCCCATGGCTCGCCGTCGTACAGAGCGGCGGCGGCGACGAACTTGGTGCCGTCGATCACCGAGCCGCCGCCGACTGCCAGCAGGAAATCCACCTTATCGCTGCGTACCTGGGCGACGGCGCGCATCAGGGTTTCATAGCTGGGATTGGGTTCAATGCCGCCAAACTCCTGCACGCTGCGCTGGCCCAGCGCAAGAGCAGCTCGCACTTCGGCCAGGGTGCCCGTCTTTTCGGCACTGGCGCCGCCGTACAAGATCAGCACGCGCGCGTCGTGCGGCACCAGGGTGGACAATTTGGCGACGGTGTCGGCGCCGAACACGATCTTGGTCGGGTTATGGAATTCAAAATTCTTCATGCTGCTGCTCCTTTATTATTAGACTGGTCGTCTAGAATGCAGTTCAAAAAACGCGGACATGGTGCGTCCGCTTGTTTGCCTTGTTTACCGTTTATCGGTCGCTGTCCGGCGGCAGCTGCAACATGGCCAGGGTCGCACGCCACGCCGTTTGCAAGGCGCTGGCGTCGCGCCGCAGCTTGGTCAGCATGGCCGCACCCAGCCACAGCTGGTATAAGGTGGCGGCCATCTGCGCCGGATCGGCCACCGATGGCAGCGAATCGTCCACCCTGCCCCGCGCGATGGCCAGGGCCAGCCTGGCGATGATGCGATGCGTGCCATCGAGCAGCGCCACGCGCATCGGTTCCGACATGTCCGCCACCTCGCTGCTGAGCTTAACCACCAGGCAGCGGCAGTCGCAACCGCCGCCATCAAGGCTTGCGCTGGTCCAGCTGGCCCAGTACGCCATCAGCGACTGGGCCGCGTTCTGGCCGGGCTGGCTCAGCACGAGCTCCATTTCAGCCAGGTAGCCGGTGACGTAATCTTCCAGCATCGCTTCGCCAAACAATTCCTTGGACTTGAAGTAATGGTAGAACGAGCCCTTGGGCACATCTGCAGCCGACAGGATCTCGTTCAGCCCCACCCCGGCAAAACCCTTGCGCGTGATGATGGCCTTGCCCTGGTCGATAATGTGCTGGCGCACGTCGGTGTATTCAGCTTTCATGCGAGGCATTGTAGCACAATTAGACCAGTCGTCTAGATCCATCTATTTCAATGCAGCGACTGCGACCTAAGCGCGCTTGTCACGCATGGCGTCTTCATCAGGCTGCTCGCGAAGATCAACGGCGCCATGGTCCTGGGCGCGCCATTCGCGGCGCAATTGCGCCATCCGGCTGAAGGCGGTCCTTGCCAATGTCCACCAGGCAAACGGACGCGGGTCTGCCAGCATGCTGAGCGCTCGGGAATAATCGAGCGTCAGCCCGGGCGTCCACGCCATCGTCACGGCACGCTTGCGGATCTGGGCGGCGACCCACAGTTCCGGCGTCGCCAGGATGCGGAAAAACACTTTCCAGCCTGCGCGATCGCCATACAGGCGGCCAACGGCGCCGTCGATAGCCGCTTCCAGGGCCCGGGCGACCGTACTGGAACAATTACGATGCGTGAGATTGTAAGTCGCGTCCTTGCGATAATGCCGCCAGAACGACTGCAGCTGGCGCGGGTCGTAATTCCGGATACGGACCTGAACGGTGGACGGACACCATGCCTTCGATTCTGTCGCGTAATCGGGCTGGAATACGCCCGGTACGTCATTCTCGCGGGTGGCGCGCAGCAGGCGTCCGAAATCGTCGGGTGAACGGTCGATCTCCACACTCGGATACAGGCTGATATAAATACCCTCCGGCGACTCCAATGCCGCATGCCCGGTGGAGATCACGCCGTTGACATCGACCGCGGCGATATAGCGGTCGACGATCGGATAATTCTGGGTGGGCGACTTGGCTGAACCGGAAGGCGTCCAGACATGCACCGTCAGCGCCTGTTCATGGTCCGCTGGAGGCCCCTCCCACTCCACTTGCGTGAATGCGGAAGCAAGCTGCTCATCCGGCTGAACGTCAGGCTGCACCGATTCCGACAACGCCGGGTTATCGCTCATGCGGCGAACACGGGCGGCCAGGGCGATCAAGTTGGCGCCGCCAAACATCAGGAACAAGCCCAGGCAATACGGCAGTGTGCCGACATAGTGCGTCGGGTAGGGCTGGTAAAAGAAGATTGCCAGCGCAATTTCGGCCACGCCCCACGAGAAGGCCACGCGCCAGCGGCGATAGCGGACCATGTAAGCGGAAATACACTGTATCAGCCCGTCGGCGAGAAACAGCGTCCCAAAAATCATCGATAACAGGAAATTGCCATGGTGGTGACCGGCGAAGATCAGCATCGCCGCCAGCACGACGGCGCAACCTTTCACGTATCGCAATATCCGCTGGCCGCCGACGCCGGTCCATGCCACAGCCAGCGTTGCCAGGCCTTCGGCCAGGAACAGGTAAGCAAAGAAATTGATCGGGAAGTACAGCGCGTTATCGAGTGCGTCGATAAATATGACCAGGCCTGCGAGCAGCCATATCAATCCGATCAACAGGATACTGCGCCAGCGCTTGCGCAGATATTCAACGCCCAATAACAGCAACACCAATCGAATCATGAATGCTCCTCCTGTTTTTAACTGCAGCAGCAGTACTCGAACAATACGTATTCACTGGCCGTCATGGCTGTGAAAGCGTATGGCCACGGACTCTCACATCATTTGAGAATGACAATTGTCGCAATCAATGAATTAAGTAACCCCCAATAAATTATTGTGATTTCTGACTTCCATAACCGGCGCTCTGCGGCGTTGCCCGCTGCTAGCAGTGCTCGCACTGCGTCGCAGCGGGCGCCTTGCATAGCATCCGGTTCTGTTCGTCATAAATTCACAATAATTTCCTGAGGATTACTTAGCGTAAAAATGAAATTCTTCAGAAAAGTATCATAAAAGATAAAAATGTCAGGTTTGCTTGCCGGCAGCCGTATCAACAGCAGGCAATCGGTTCGCCCACTGCGTCACACATTAACGGGGCGTGAGCATGTCGCCCTGGTGACGGTGTCCCAATACCTCATAGCCGACGACCGTGATGACCGGCGCAAAGAGCAAAATACCGAGACATTCGACGATATTCGCGCCAAAGATCGCCGCCATGATCGCCGTCGCGATGACGGCAGCTGTTGCAAGCAAAAGCCATATATGCAGTTGATCGAAGCGGCGCACAAGAAAATAGTGGAGCGCATAAATCAAGGCGAGGAAAATGGTCACGGGAATCGCCGTGGCAAGCAGGGCCGGGAGTGTGCCGATATGGGCCTTGTTTTCAATCAGGTTCGCCGCGACGTCAAGGCCAGCCCCCGTTGCCACAATAGATGCAATGATCAATATCTGCCCATAGCTCCAGATGAAAGCGCGTGAGCGATGCACGTGCAGCACATTCGCCGACGGCAGAATGGAATACACCCACCACATGCCAAAGATCAGTCCGACGCCTGCAATGCAAGCGAGTGCCGTTTCCAGTGTCCAGCCCTGGTGCTCTATTTCGGCAGACAACGTCGCGACCGTACCGACCAGTCCTTCCCCCAAGGCAAGGATGGCGAACAGGCTGTAGCGTTCCGCAATGTGCTCCGCGTGCCATGGCGTACCGCCATCCTTGCGCTCCGCCAGCACGGGGCCGGCGAACTCGATGAGAAACCAGAGGACAACCAGGACAATGGTCACGCCCATCGAGAAAGGGAAAAGAATAATCGCTATCCAGCCTATCTGGGCAATCGCAATGGCGGCGGCATAGGTGAGGCAAGCGCGGCGTCGTGCGACGTCTTGCCTCGCTGCCCGCAACCATTGAAATATCAGCGCCACGCGCATGATCACGTAGCCGAGTACCATCACCGAGTTATCCAACTGCTGGCCGTGTTCGAGGGAAGAGAAAAGGCGCGGCAAACCGACCGCCAGCACCAGCACACCCGTCATCTGTACCATCGTGGTGATGCGGAAAATCCAGTCGTCAGTGTCGTAGGCGGATGCAAACCACGTGAAATTGAACCAGGCCCAGCAGATGCAGAGGCTCGAAAATCCAAATCCGATGAGCGCGCTGGCGTAATGGCCTGCCGCGAGTGCGTGTGCGAACTGTGCCGCGGCAAACGCAAAGCATGTGACGAAAGTCAGGTCGAATAACAATTCCAGAGACGATGCGACACGGTGCGGCTCGTGCGGATCGCGTCCTGACATCCGCCGTATGTGATGGTGGAGAACTTTGCCAACAGAATCAGATGTGCTCATGCGTTATTCCTTGCCAGCGAACGCGATATCAATAATGGTTTCAAGAATCAGGTGCAGTGTAGCCTGCGAATTGCTCATATGGCAAAATTCAAGCATGGCTCACACAATGCCGGGTATTGCATCCATACCCGGCACACCCCGGTCAAACTCCGTTAAGCGGGAAAATCCGTCGATGCGGAGAGCTCGCGCCACGTCTCCATTTCCTGTGCCACAAAGGCATTTTTTGCGGTAATCGCAGCCAGCGTATCGGTGCCCATGGGAAGGCGCAGTGGCGGATTGGGCGCGTCGGCAAGGCGGAGCATGGCGGCCGCCAATTTTTTGGGATCACCGGGCTGATTGTGGTTCAGCGATAACGCTTGTTTGCGCACGGCGCCCGAAGTCGCCGCGTAATCGCCAATTTCATCGGGCGCTACGAGCAGCGACGAGGCATCGAGGAAATCGGTGCGGAAATAACCTGGTTCAACGATGGTGGCGTGAATGCCCAGTGGCTTGAGTTCGGTATGCGTGGCTTCCGTGATGCCTTCGACGGCAAATTTTGTCGATGAATACACCCCGAACCCTGCCGCAGCCTGATAGCCGCCGATCGATGAAATATTGATCACGTGACCGGAACGCTGAGCCCGCATTATAGGCAGCACGGCGCGCGTCACGTTCAGCAAGCCGAAGACATTCGTGTCAAACATCCGTCTCACATCCGCATCGCCAGACTCTTCCACGGCAGCCAACAGACCGAAGCCCGCATTATTGACGAGCACGTCAATACGCCCAAAATGTTCCAGCGCAACGCGCACGCCCAGCCTGATTTGCTCCTCATTCGTCACGTCGAGCGCAATCGGCAGCAACGCGGCGGACGTGCCAAGCCGCTCGATGATCGCTGTCGCGTTGCGCCCGGTTGCGACCACGGCATTGCCGTCCGCCAGTGCCGCCTCTGCAATCAATGCGCCGATGCCCCTGGATGCACCGGTAATCAACCAGACGCGCTTGAATTCGTGCTGTTGGACGTTCTTCATCATTCTGCTCCCGAGCTGCTTAAAGGGCGAATGATAGAAGCAAAAATTGGCATGAACTAGTGGTCAAATGCTAGAATGATAATCAACTAAAACTTGCTAATCATTCTCGCTCCATGAACGATATCCGCGCCATTACCGTCTTCGTCCGTACGGCAACGCTGGGCAGCTTGCGGCGCGCGGCCATCGACCAGGGCATTTCCCCGCAGGCGGCCAGCCAATCGGTGATCCAGCTGGAAAAATCACTTGGCGTGCGCCTGTTCCACCGGACCACGCGCAAGCTGAGTTTGACGGAAGAAGGCCAGCGCCTGTTCGACAGCGTGAAACCGGCACTGGCCATACTGTCGTCGTCCCTCGACGAAGCGCGCCGGTCAAAGGAAGAAGTGAACGGGATATTGCGCATCAACGCTCCCCAGTCGCTGGGGCTGTCCGTGCTTTGGCAATTTTTCGAATTATTCCACCAGTCCCATCCCAAAGTGCAGCTCGACATCCAGCTTGATGACCAGTTCACCGATCTGGTAAGCGGGCGCGCCGATGTCGGTTTCCGGGGTGGGCCGCCGCCCTCGGGAGGGTCGATTGCGCGGCGGCTCGTGCCCATTCAGCTGATCGTTTGCGCATCGCCGGACTACATCCAGCGCCACGGCGCTCCTCAAACGATAGACGAACTGAGCCAGCACAGCTGTACCGGCTATCGGTGGGCAAATACAGGCAAGGTCGCCCAATGGCAGTTCCAGATCGGCGACGAAATTGTGCATCGGGACATACCGGCCGTCATTTGCGTGAATGACACCGCGATGGAGACACGGGCGGTGTTGTCGGGCCTTGGCATTGGACAGCTAGGGAGTTTCGAGGCCATGCCGCATATCCGTAGCGGCCGGCTCGTGCCTTTGCTCATGCAGCATGTCAGCCAGTGCGGCGCCATCTATATCTACTATGGGCATCGGGCGGAACAGTCGCTGCGGGTGAGGACCTTTATTGACTTCATGATCGAAAAACTCGCTGATAACCGCGCATTCTTCCTGGAGAGCGCGGAATTGGCCGCTTCCATCCCTCGTTGAAGGCACATCCTCATACGCAGGGGCTGAGAAAAATCCATTCCATGAATTGCGGCAGCACCGGCCACCGCATTCTCATCACCGATCGTCATGTCCAAATCAGATGGTGCTGGGCCCGACAAGATGTCAGGCCCCGCCTTATGCAAACTTCTTGAAATCGGGCTTCCTCTTTTCAAAGAAGGCCGTAAACGCTTCCTTCGCCTCGGCGCCGCCCAGCATGGCGCTGAACAGTTTGTTTTCCTCGGCGATGGCCGCCTTCATCGGCTCCATGCGGCTTTGTTTCATCAATCGCTTGGTGGCGCGGATGGAGGCGGCCGGCAGGGCCACCAGCTTGGCGGCCTGGCCTTGCGCGTACGTCATCAAGTCGTACAGGGGCACGACTTTCGAGACCAGGCCCATTTCCAGCGCTTCGCTGGCCGGGAACGACTCACCCAGCATCAGTTTTTCCGCCGCGCGCGGGTAGCCGGCCAGTTGCGTGAGCAGCAGGCTGGAGCCGAATTCCGGGCACAGGCCCAGCTGCGTGAACGGCATCGAAAAGCTGGCATTGTCCGCCGCGTAGACGAGGTCGCAATGCATCAGCAAGGTGGTGCCGATGCCGATGGCCGGGCCGGAAACAGCCGCCACCACGGGCTTGCTGCTGCCGTACAGGGCACGCATGAACTGGAACACGGGACGGTCATGGTCGAGCGAGCCATCTTTCGGGCGCGCCGTCTTCATGAAGTCATCGAGGTCGTTGCCGGCCGTGAAAATCTCGCGCTTGCCGCAGATCAGGATGGCGCGCACTTCATCATCGGTCTCGGCCGCCACCAGCGCGTCGGCCAGGGTCTGGTACATGGCACCCGTGATCGCATTCTTGCGTTCCAGGCGGTTGAATTCCAGGGTCAGAATGCCCTCGCTCTTGCTGCACAAAATATCCATGTCATCTCCAAAAAGATAAAGGGCGCCGGGGTAATCCCGCAGCGCCCTGTTTTATTGCTTTAGCCAGCCAAACTTATACGCGTTCAAAAATTCCGGCTGCGCCCATGCCGGCACCCACGCACATCGTGACCATGCCGTACTTCTGCTTGGTGCGCTGCAGTGCGTGGATCACGGTGGCGGCGCGGATGGCACCGGTCGCGCCCAGCGGGTGACCCAGGGCGATCGCGCCGCCCATCGGGTTGACCTTCGATGGGTCCAGGCCCAGGTCGCCGATGACGGCCAAGGCTTGTGCGGCAAACGCTTCGTTCAGCTCGATCCAGTCCAGCTGGTCTTGCGTGATGCCGGCGGCGGCGCAGGCGGCAGGAATGGCGAATTTAGGACCGATGCCCATGATTTCCGGCGGCACGCCACGCACGGCGAACGAGGAGAATTTCGCCAGCGGGGTCAGGTTGTGCTCGCGCAGGATTTTTTCGCTGACGATCAAGAGCGCACCGGCGCCGTCGGACATCTGCGAGCTGTTGGCGGCCGTGACGGAACCCTTGGCAGCGAAGACAGGCTTCAGCTTGGCCAGCGACTCCATCGACGAATCGGCGCGTGCGCCTTCGTCGGTGTCGACGGTGCGGCGCGTTACATCGACCTGGCCGGTAGCCATGTTCGGCGTGCGCGTGATGATTTCCACGGGCGTCGTTTCCGCCTTGAAGAAACCGGCTTGCTGCGCGGCGATGGCGCGGCGGTGCGATTCAACAGAGAACGCGTCCTGCTGTTCGCGCGACACTTTCCATTGCTGCGCCACTTTTTCTGCCGTCAGGCCCATGCCGTAAGCCATGCCGATGTTCTCGTCGCTGAACATGTCCAGGTTCATCGATGGGTGGTGGCCCATCATCGGTACCATCGACATCGATTCGATGCCGCCGGCGATCATCACGTCGGCTTCGCCCACGCGGATGCGGTCGGCCGCCATGGCAATGGCCGTGATGCCCGAAGCGCAGTAACGGTTGACGGTGACGCCGCCCACGGTTTTCGGCAAGCCGGCCAGCAGCACCGAGTTACGCGCGATATTGAAGCCCTGCTCCGCTTCCGGGAACGAGCAGCCGATGATGGCGTCGGTGATCAGTGCCGGGTCGAGGCCAGGCGCTTGCGCCAGGGCCGATTGCAGCACGCGCACCAGCAGGTCGTCCGGGCGGGTGTTCTTGAACATGCCACGCGGCGCCTTGCCGATCGGGGTGCGGGTTGCAGAGACGATGTACGCGTCTTGAAGTTGTTTGCTCATTTTATGCTTTCAAAGATGTTGAACGAGGTTCGTGTTCTGTCGAATGTCCGGGACTGCTCAGGTAATCTCTTATCGCTTCTGCGACAAATACCAGTCCACCGTCACCTGTGCCGCCAGCGTGCCTTCGGCGTCGAAAATATCGACTGCCACGGGAAACGCCACCTTGCCATCCTGCGCCAGCTGCGCCTTCAAGCCAGCCAGGTCGCCCGGTACCCGGCCTTCGGCGCGCGTCGCGCCCCGGGCCACCTTCTGGTACTGGATGCGCGACTCCTTGGCCACCGGGCGCAAGCCCAGTATCAGCTCGGCGAAGCCGCCAGCCATGGCCGCGCCGGAAGCCGTTTCGGCCAAGGTAAACAAGGCGCCCGCGTGCTGCGTGCCCAGGTGATTATTCAGTTTGGGATCTTCCGGCATCGACACCTTCGCAGTGCCGGCGCCGATGTCGTCGATGCTGATCCCCAGCAGCCGCACGAAGGGCAAGGTGTCCATCATCTGTTGTTTGATACGGTCATACACCATGCTTGGCCTCACGCGCAGCAATACTTTAAAAATAATGGACAGGATCGTCATCGACGTCAGGCTTAGTTGCGTACCGGCTTACCGGTCTGCATCATGCCCATGATCCGTTCCTGGGTTTTCGGATGGTTCAACAGCTCCAGGAATGCCTTGCGTTCCATATCCAGCAGCCACTGTTCGCTGACGAAGCTGCCCTGGTCCACGTCGCCGCCCGATACGATCTCGGCGATCATCTCGCCCAGCTTGAAATCGTGCGCCGAAATGAAGCCGCCGTCGCGCATGTTGACCAGCTGCGCCTTGATGGTGCCCCAGCCGTAACGGCCCGTCACCTGGATCAGCGAAGGGAGCGCTGGACGGAAGCCGGCGTCGAACATGGCGCGCGCTTCGACCTTGGCTACGTGCAGCAGCTCGTAGGCGTTGAACACGATCACGTCGTCTTCTTTCAGGTAACCCATCTTCTTCGCTTCCAGCGCCGATTTCGACACGTTGGCGGTGGCTGCGTTGGTGAAGCCCGTCTTCAGGAATTGCAGGATGTCGTTACCCTTGGCTTCCTTGTAGGCGCGCTGCGCCGCTTCCTTCAAGCCGCCGCCGGCAGGAATCAGGCCAACGCCCACTTCCACCAGGCCGATATACGACTCGATCGAGGCCACGCGCTTCGACGCGTGCAGGGCCAGTTCGCAACCGCCGCCCAGCGCCAGGCCAGCGACCGCGGCGATCACCGGCACGTTCGCGTATTTCAGCGACATGAAGGTGTTCTGCAGTTCGGCGATGATCGGATCGACGGCCTTCACGCCGCCTTGCATGAATGCCGGCAGGGCCGATTGCAGATCGGCGCCGGCCGAGAACGCGCCGCCTTCGGCTGCGTCCGCGTGCCAGATCACCAGGCCCTTGAAATTCTTCTCCGCTTCGGCGAGCGCCAGTTTCAGGCCGTTGATGACACCTTCGCCGATCACGTGCATCTTGGTCTTGAACGAGATGATCAACACATCGTCGCCCGTATGCCAGACGCGCACGGATTCGTCTTCGAAGACGGTGGTGCCGGCGGTCTTGCCGTCGATGGCGCCGCTGCCCAGGACTGGCGCGCGGAATGGCTGGCGGTCATACACGGACAGCGTCGAGCGTGGCACGAAGCTGTTCGACACGGCGGAGTACGAACCTTCCGGCGTGTGCACGCCACCTTTTTCAGCGACCGGACCTTCGAAGACCCAGGCTGGCAGCGGTGCATTGCACAACGCGTGGCCGGCGTCGATGTCTTCCTTGACCCAGTTGGCCACTTGCAGCCAGTTCGATGCCTGCCACGTTTCAAACGGACCCACGTTCCAGCCGAAGCCCCAGCGCATGGCGAAGTCGATGTCGCGCGCATTGTCGGCCACGGTGTCGAGGTGGATGGCGATGTAGTGGAAAGCGTCGCGGAAGATCGCCCACAGGAACTGGCCTTGCGGGTTCGTCGATTCGCGCAGCGCCTTCATCTTCTTGACCGGATCCTTTTCCTTCAGGATGCGGGCGATGATGTCGGCAGCCTTGGCGCCGCCGGCCACGTACTCACCGGTGGCGAAATCGAGGCGTTGAATTTCCTTGCCGACCTTCTTGTAGAAGCCCGCGCCGCTCTTCTGGCCCAGCGCTCCTTTTTCCACCAGCTTGGCCAGCACTTCCGGCGTCTTGTAGACGGCGGCGAACGGATCATTCGGCAGGTAGTCCTGCATGGTCTTGATCACATGGCCCATGGTGTCCAGGCCAACCACGTCCGCCGTGCGGAAGGTGCCCGACTTGGCGCGGCCCAGCTTGGCGCCCGTCAAATCATCGACGACGTCCACGGACAGGCCGAATTTTTCAGCTTCGTGCACGATGGCCAGGATGCCGAACACGCCCACGCGGTTGGCGATGAAGTTCGGCGTATCCTTGGCGCGGACCACGCCCTTGCCCAGGGTGGTGGTCAAGAAGCCTTCCAGCTGGTCGCTGATTTCAGGCTTGGTGAACTCGGTCGGGATGATCTCGACCAGGTGCATATAGCGCGGCGGGTTGAAGAAGTGCACGCCGCAGTAGCGCGATTTCAGGTCCGCATCGAAGCCTTCGGCCAGCTTGGTGATCGACAGGCCCGAGGTGTTCGAGGCGAAGATCGCGTTCGGGCCGATGTGCGGGGCCACCTTCTGGTACAGGTCGTGTTTCCAGTCCATGCGCTCGGCGATGGCTTCGATGATCAGGTCGCAACCGGCCAGCAGGTCCAGGTTGTCTTCGTAGTTGGCTACCTGGATCAGCGCCGCATCATCCTTGTTGCCCAGCGGGGCAGGCGACAGCTTTTTCAGGTTCTCGATGGCGCGCAGCACGATGCCATTCTTTGGACCTTCTTTTGCCGGCAGGTCGAACAGCACGACCGGCACTTTCGCGTTGATGCAATGGGCGGCGATCTGCGCGCCCATCACGCCGGCGCCGAGGACGGCTACTTTTTTAACGATGAAATTGGTCATATTTTCCTCAAGTCTTAGAACAGGTCTGCGTCGAGTGCCATCAGGTTGGCCGAACCGGAACGCGCCTGACGGATCAGGGTTGCCGTCTCAGGCTGCAAGCGGGCGAAGTAGAAACGTGCGGTAGCCAGTTTGGCGGTGTAGAACTTGTCGCCGCTGGATTCTTTTTCGAGGGCGATCTTGGCCATCTGCGCGAACAGATAGCTGTAGATCATGTGGCCGACGACGCGCAGGTAAGGCACGCATGCCGCGCCCACTTCGTCAGGGTTCTGGAAGGCCTTCATGCCGATTTCCATGGTCAGCTTGGTGACTTTGTCGCCCAGGTCGCCCAGTGGGGTGACGAATTCGCTCATCGCTTCATCGGTGCCGTTGTCTTCGACGAAAGCCTTGATCTTTTCGCCGAACTTGCGCAGCTTGGCACCGTTGTCGCCGAGGATCTTGCGGCCCAACAGGTCCAGCGACTGGATCGTGTTCGTGCCTTCGTAGATCATGTTGATGCGCGCGTCGCGCACATACTGCTCCATGCCCCACTCCGAGATGTAGCCGTGGCCGCCGAACACTTGCATCGCGTCCGAAGTGGCGATCCAGGCGTTGTCGGTAATGAAGGCCTTGATGACAGGGGTCAGCAGCGCCACTTCGTCGGCCGCTTCCTTGCGCACGTCGGCGTCCGGGTGGTGCAGTTCGCGGTCGATCTGCAACGCCACGTACGAGGTGAACGCGCGCGCGCCTTCGGCGTAGGCTTTGCCCGTCAGCAGCATGCGGCGCACGTCAGGGTGCACGATGATGCGGTCGGCCGGCAGTTCCGGGTTCTTGATGCCGGACAGCGAACGCATTTGCGTGCGGTCCTTGGCGTAGATCAGCGCGTTCTGGTAAGCGATTTCCGTCAGGCCCAGCGACTGCATGCCCACGCCCAGGCGGGCCGCGTTCATGAAGACGAACATGGCGTTGAGGCCCTTGTTCGGCTGGCCGATGATCCAGCCTTTCGCGCCGTCCAGGTTCATCTGGCAGGTCGAATTGCCGTGGATGCCCATTTTTTCTTCGATGGCGCCGCAGGTGATCGGGTTGCGTTCACCGACCGTGCCGTCCGCATTTGGCAGGAATTTCGGCACCAGGAACAGCGAGATGCCTTTCGAGCCTTCCGGCGCGTCCGGCACGCGGGCCAGCACCAGGTGCAGGATGTTTTCCGCCATGTCGTGCTCGCCGGCCGAGATGAAGATCTTGTTGCCGGTGATGGTCCAGGAACCGTCCGCCTCAGGCAACGCTTTCGAGCGCAGCAGGCCCAGGTCGGTGCCGCAGTGTGGCTCGGTCAGGCACATGGTGCCCGTCCATTCGCCCGACACCAGCTTCGGCAGGTAGACTTCCTTCTGGTGGTCGGTGCCGTGTTCCTTCAGGCACTCGTAGGCGCCGTGCGACAGGCCAGGGTACATGGACCAGGCCTGGTTCGACGAGTTCAGCATTTCATAGAAGGAGTTGTTCAGCACGACAGGCAAGCCCTGGCCGCCATATTCCGGATCGCAAGCCAAGGCCGCCCAGCCGCCTTCGACGTACTGCTTGTAGGCTTCCTTGAAACCTTTAGGCGTGGTCACGCTTTTCGTGACGGGGTCGTGGTGGCAGCCTTCGCGGTCGCCGGAGTGGTTCAGCGGGAACAGTACTTCGGAGGTGAATTTGCCGCCCTCTTCCAGCACCTGGTTGATGATGTCGGCGTCGACGTCGGCGTACGACGGCATTTGCTTCAGTTCTTCTTCCACTTGCAGGAACTCATGCAGGACGAATTGCATATCCCGGATTGGCGCGACGTATTGACCCATAATTTTCTCCTGAAGGCGATTAGCTAAAGTGTTGTACTTGTAAGTGCGTGTGCGTTGTTGCGGATACTGCCTGACGGCTTATTTGCTTGTGACGCAATTCTGGTACGACGCCAGCAGGCGGATAAAGCCCGCTTGCGCCCGTTCGATGCTGCCCGGCACGCGCAGGAAGCGCGCATCGTGATGCAGGGCCAGGATCAGGCCATACATCTCGTACACCAGCTGCTGGGCGTCCGTATCCGCTTTCAGGTCGCCCGTGGCGATCGATTGCTCGACACTGCGCAGCAGCGCGCCCTGCCAGGCCCGCACCATGGCCACCAGGGCCTCGCGGATGGGACCGGGACGGTCGTCATACTCGACGGCGCCGCTGATATAGATGCAGCCGGAAGCGATTTCCACGCTGACCCGCTTGACCCAGCGCGCAAACATCGATTGCAGGCGCTGGATGCCGCGTGGTTCTTTCATGCTGGGGAAAAAGACTTCTTGCTCGAAACGATAGTGGTAGAGCTTCAGCACTTCCATCTGCAAGTCTTCGCGCGAGCCAAAGTGGGCAAACACGCCCGACTTGCTCATGTTCATTTTGTCCGCAAGCAGCCCTATGGTCAGGCCTTCCAGGCCGTCGCGGCTGGACAGATCCAGCGCCACGTCGAGGATGGCTGCACGGGTCAGTTCGCCCTTGCGCATGAATTTGACTGAAGTATTCAAAATGTCCGTTCTCAAAGTATGTTGCCGATTTGGCGGACTGAAGCGAGGGTAAAAAAAAGCACGCTTCGAAAAAATCCGAACGCTCGTACTATTATCCACTACCACGTAAAAGTCAAACGGGAACTTTAGAGCCGGCGTTCTATTGGTGCAGCGCAGCATTTTTTGCCTGCGTGTTTGTAGTGATTTCAGGCAGGCAAAAGCGGCATGCGCCCTGCCGCATGGCCTCAGTCGAGGCCGCCTGCCTTGTTCAATTGACGGCGGTCGCGCTTGGTCGGCCGCCCCTTGATGGTGGTGCCCGGCTCGCGGAACAGCTTGCGTTCCTCGGCCAGCTGTTCGCGGCGGGCGATGCTGGCCGGCGTTTCGCCATACAGCAAGCGCGCCACGGGCGCCGCGCCGCGCTTGTCGGACAGGCCCAGCACGGCCACTTCCCACGTCTCCGCGCCATTGTCGATGGCCAGCTCGTCGCCCACTCGCACGCTGCGCGCCGGTTTCACGCGCTCGCCGCCCACCTTGACTTTACCCGTGTCGACGGCTTCGCTGGCCAGCGAACGCGTCTTGAAGAAGCGCGCCGCCCACAGCCATTTGTCCAGCCTTACCGTTGTCATCTCGCTCATGCGTACTTGCCTACTGAAAAAATGCGCATCACCAGCCGGTACACGAGGAAGGCGGCTTCATAGCCGATGCGCCGGAAGCGGCCGATGTGCTTGAAATCATCCTGGTGAATCACGATGCCGTCGGCCACGCCCTGCTCGATATGCTGGCGCAAGCTTTGCGCGAACGCCACGTCCTTGATCACGACGTTCGCTTCCTGGTTCAGGAACAGACTCAGCGCGTCAATATTGCTGGACCCCACCGTCGCCCAGTCGTCGTCGACGACGGCCACCTTGGCGTGCAGCTGCGTCTTGCGGTATTCGACGATTTTCACGCCGGCAGCCAGCAGTTTCGGGTAAAACGAGTGCGCCACGGCGTCTTGCATGCGAAACTCGCCCACGCCGATCAACAGCACCACGTCGACGCCCCGCTGGGCCGCCTGCGCCAGCGCGTGGCGCAGCTTGTGCCCGGGGGCGAAATACGGGTTGGCCAGCATTACGCTTTTGCGCGCCTGGCCCAGCGCCTGCAGGTAGGCGCGCTGGATGGTGCGGCGGTTGCGCAGGTTGTCGCGCACGACAAAGCCGGCCACGACAGGGTTCTTCGCCAGTTCCTTGCTGACGACGCGCATCTTGCGGTACAGCTTGATACGCCGCACCAGATTCATCTTGCCCAGCCGCGCCCACTGCGCCTGCACTTCTTCGTGGATGGCGTCGACCAGCGGACCCTTCACCTGCACGGCGAAATCCCAGCGCGGCGCTTCCAGGCTGATGTTGTGGTCATAGTCGCAAAACATGTCGTCGTTGATATTGATGCCCCCCACCAGGGCGATCTCGCCGTCGGCCACGCAAATCTTGCGATGCGTGCGCGTGATGCCACGCCGGAACCACGGGTTGAAGATGCGGTGATGCACGCCGGCCGCTTCCAGCTCCGCATGCATGGCCTTGACCCGGCGGTTGCCCGTGCCGAACCAGTCCGTGATCATGCACACGAGCACGCCGCGCGCGGCCGCACGCTTGAGGGCGTCGAGCACCAGGGTACCCGTGGCGTCGTCGGCAAAGATATACGTTTCGAAATAGACTTCCGAGCGCGCGCCATCGATGGCGGCTATCAGCGCGGGAAAGTAATCGGTGCCGCAATACAGCAGCTTGATGTCGTTGTGGGCGATGAAATTGACTGTGCGCATGCCGGCAGTCTACGCGAGTTTCAAAGCAGCAACGATCGGCGCGTGGTCCGACAGTTTTGCCCACAAGGTGCCATGCATCACTTGCGCGCCTTCCACGTGGAAACCGCGCACATAGATGCGGTCCAGGCGGAACCACGGCAAGGCGGCGGGAAAGGTGCGCGCCGGCACGGGCGTGGGGGTCTTGCTCTGGCGCCGCGCCAGGGTGCGCACCAGGTCGCCCAAGGCCGAGTTCGAGGCGCGCTGGTCGAATACTTCCACCACGCCGAGCGCATTGCGCAGCTTGTCGCTGAGCGTGTTGCGCCAGTCATTGAAATCGCCGGCAATGATGACGGGTTCGCCATTCGGCGCCGACTCCATCACGGCGTCGATCAGCGCCTGCGTCTGGCGGCCCCGTCCCGACTCGAACAGGCCCAGATGGACGACATAACAGTGCACGTCGGCTTGCGGCGTCTTGAGCACGCAATGCAGGATACCGCGCTGCTCGTAGGCATGGTCGGAGACGTCATGGTTGGTTTGTGAGGCGATGGGGAATTTGCTCAGCAAGGCATTGCCATGGTGGCCATGGTCATACACGGCATTCATGCCGTAGGCGGAATGGTGCTCGGCGCCGGCAAAGAACTCGTGCTGCGACGCTTCCGGCCAATGCTTGTGGCCGTTTTTCTCGGCGCCATAGCGGGCCGCATTGCGGTCGTGCTTGCCTTGCACTTCCTGCAAAAAGACGACATCGGCATGAAACAGGGCGATCGCCTGTTTTAAAGCATGCACGCGGGGCAAGCCTCGCACGGAGGAGACACCCTTGTGAATATTATAAGTTGCTACGCGGATTTTCATGCATTGATTCTACTCCCTGACGGGCCTCGCGCGGCGCCAGCGTAGGTGCGCGTGCGCACCTATGGCAGCTTTATCTGCCCGTCATCGCTGCCAGCAAACTATCGATGGCGCTGATGCTGCCCACCACCATGCCGATCACCCACAAGCCCTTCACGATCCGGGGGGCGTTGCTCCAGCTGAAGGCGCCCCGTCCGCCGGCAAAGCAACGGGATGCAACAGAAATCCCAGCATCAGCAAGGGCAAGCCTGCCTGTGGAAGGCGGGCATGCGGCTGATCGGGAAAACACACGGCATACAGGGCGCCAAAGATCCAGGACAGGAATACGGCGCCCAGGAGACGCTGCTGAAAAGAAAGTTGAGACCAGTTCAGCATGTACACCTTTCGTCATGATGTGGAATTACTATTAAAGCAATAATACCACATGACAATAGTTTGCAGCGCTTAAGCCAGCATGCGTCCCACGCCCGCCGTCACGCTGACGATCAGCGCGGTGATGCCGGCCGCCCAGACGATCTTGACCAGCAACGGCGCGCCGCGCCAGGCCACGGTGCGCTTGCCCTTGGCAAACGCGCCCGGGTGCAGCAGCCAGCCGATCGCCATCAGCGGCATGCCGATCGGCGGCGTGCGGCCAGGCACGGTGGAACTGAACAGCAGGAAGATAAAGCACAGGCAAAAAACGATGCCCAGGGTGCCCAGCAGTTTTTGCTGCGCAGTCAAATGTAACCAGTTCAACATGGAATGCTTTCTATCAGGTGGGGCGCGCCAGGCCCGTCATGGCCGGCAATTGCAGAATCGCTTCCGCGTTGGACGAAGAAAAACAACGGTCGGCCGCCGCCAGATACGGCAGCCACGCGTACTGCAAGTGTTCGCGCGGGCTCAGGGTGATGGCGATATCGCGCGGCACCTGCACGCTGAACACGTGTTCCGTGTTGCGCGTCACGCCGGGCGCATAGCGGTGGCGCCAGATCGGGTAGATCTCGTACACGTTCGACAAGTTCCAGTCGCGCAGCACGATATCGCGCCCATCGGCAACGATGCCGGTTTCCTCGAACAGTTCGCGCGCGGCCGTCTGCAGCAGCGGTTCGTCGGCGGCATCGACGGAACCCGTCACCGATTGCCAGAAACCGGGCTGGCCCGCGCGTTCAATCAGCAAGACGTCAAGGTCAGCCGTATGAATGACGACCAGCACGGAAACAGGGATTTTATGAGTCATATCAACAATGAAAAAGGCGCCACGACAGCGCCTTTTTTTGCATAGCGGATCAAACAGCGGCCGCCAGGGCAGCCGCATGCTTCATTACACTACTTTTGGCTCGGCGCTGCGCAAACGGATGTGCAGTTCACGCAATTGCTTCTCGTCCACTTCCGACGGCGCATGGGTCAGCAAGTCTTGCGCGCGCTGGGTTTTCGGGAAGGCGATCACGTCGCGGATCGATTCAGAACCCGTCATCATGGTCACGATACGGTCCAGGCCGAATGCCAGGCCGCCATGCGGTGGCGCGCCGTATTGCAGGGCGTCGAGCAGGAAGCCGAACTTCAGCTGCGCTTCTTCGGCATCGATCTTCAGTGCGCGGAACACTTTCGACTGCACTTCTTCGCGGTGGATACGGATCGAACCGCCGCCCAGTTCCCAGCCGTTCAAGACCATGTCGTAGGCCTTGGCGATGCAGGCGCCCGGATCGCTTTCCAGCATGTCTTCATGGCCGTCTTTTGGCGCCGTGAATGGATGGTGGGTTGCCGTCCAGCGGTCCGCTTCTTCGTCGTGCTCGAACATCGGGAAGTCGACCACCCACAATGGCTTCCACACGTCTTCGAACAGGCCGGCTTTCTTGCCGAACTCGCTGTGACCGATTTTCACGCGCAGCGCGCCGATGGCGTCGTTGACGACCTTGGCCTTGTCCGCGCCGAAGAAGATCAGGTCGCCGTCTTGCGCGCCCGTCTGCTCGAGGATCGTGGCCAGCACGTCGGCAGGCAGGAACTTGACGATCGGCGACTGCAAGCCTTCAGGCCCCTTGGCTTTCTCGTTGACCTTGATGTAAGCGAGGCCCTTGGCGCCGTAGATGGCGACGAACTGGGTGTAGGCATCGATTTCCGAACGGGGCATGCTGCCGCCTTGCGGTACGCGCAGGGCAACCACGCGGCCGCCTTTCATGTTGGCGGCGCCGTTGAAGACCTTGAACTCGACCGATTTCATGACTTCCGTCAAGTCCGTGAAGGCCAGCTTGACGCGCATGTCCGGCTTGTCGGAACCGTACAGGCCCATCGCTTCGGCGAAATCCATCACCGGGAACGGGTTCGGCAGATCGATGTCCAGGGTGTTCTTGAAGACGACGCGGATCATGTCTTCGAACAGGTCGCGGATTTCCTGTTCCGTCAGGAACGAGGTTTCGCAATCGATCTGCGTGAATTCAGGCTGGCGGTCGGCGCGCAAGTCTTCGTCGCGGAAGCACTTGGTGATCTGGTAGTAACGGTCGAAGTTGGCGACCATCAACAGTTGCTTGAACAACTGTGGCGATTGCGGCAAGGCGAAGAAGCTGCCCGCGTTGACGCGCGACGGCACCAGGTAATCGCGCGCGCCTTCTGGCGTCGACTTGGTCAGCATCGGCGTTTCGATGTCGATGAAACCCAGCGCGTCGAGGTACTTGCGCACTTCCATCGTCACCTTGTAGCGCAGGCGCAGGTTGTTCTGCATTTGCGGGCGGCGCAGGTCCAGCACGCGGTGCGTCAGACGCGTCGTTTCCGACAGGTTGTCGTCGTCCAGCTGGAACGGCACGGGCACGGAAGGGTTCAGCACTTCCAGCTCCGAGCAGACCACTTCGATCTTGCCCGATTTCAGGTTGTTGTTGATCGTGCCTTCGATACGGTTGGTCACGACGCCCGTCACGCGCAGGCAGAATTCGTTGCGCACGGCTTCGGCGACCTTGAACATTTCCGCTTGTTCCGGGTTGCAGACGATTTGCACCAGGCCTTCACGGTCGCGCAAGTCGATGAAAATCAGGCTGCCGTGGTCGCGGCGGCGATGTACCCAGCCGCACAGGCTGACGGTTTGTCCCAGCATGGCTTCGGTAACGAGGCCGCAGTATTCAGTACGCATAGACATAAAATTCTCAGTTCAGGTTAGTGAGTGTTCAATCCGGCCACGTCCCGCATGGGACGCCTGCCTTTATTCTTTGGCTGCCGGGGCCGGTACAGCAACAACTTCCGTAGGCGCCACCACGCCCATCGAGACGATATATTTGAGCGCCGCATCGACACTCATGTCGAGTTCGACGACATCGCTGCGCTTCATCATCAGGAAAAAGCCCGATGTCGGGTTCGGCGTCGTCGGCACGTACACGCTGACAAAGTCGCCCACCAGGTGGTTCGCCGCGTCGCCGCCCGGCACACCGGTCAGGAAAGCGATGGTCCAGGAGTTCTGGTGCGGATACGGCACCAGCACGGCCTTGCGGAACGCATTGCCCGACGGGGAAAACAGGGTATCGGACACTTGCTTGACGCTCGAATACAGGGAATTGACGATGGGTATGCGTTGCAGCAATTTTTCCCACAGTTTCACCACGTAATTGCCGACCAGGTTATTCGTCAGCAAGCCCGTGAAGAACACGATCAGTACCGTCAATACCGTGCCCAGGCCGGGAATGGTGCTCAGCGCGGGAACCTTGTGGCCGAACCAGACGCTGGGCTGCGTACTGCCGGGCACCAGCAGCAGCGACTGGTCCATCGTGCTGATCACCAGATTCAGGACCCAGGCCGTAATGGCCAGGGGCACCAAAATCAGTAATCCGGTAATAAAATATTTACGCATCAGTTTCTCGGTAAGGGATCGTATCGGCGCGGCGCGCTTTCAGTCCGCTTTCGGCGCGGTTGCAGCCGGGGCGGGAGCAGGCACAGCGGCAGGCGCGCTGTCGGCGGCCGCGGCAGGCTTGGCGTTGTCGGCCGGGCCCGTCGGAATGGCCGTGGTGGGCGCCGTGCCGCCGCGGAAATCGGTCGCGTACCAGCCGGTGCCCTTCAATTGGAAACCGGCGGCCGTCAATTGTTTCTTGAAACTGGGCTTGCCGCACGACAGGCACACCGTCAGTACTGGATCGGAGATCTTTTGCAAGACATCCTTGGCAAAACCACACTCGTCACAACGGTAAGCGTAAATCGGCATCTCTACTCCGAGAAAATCATCAAAAACCCTGAATTATAAAGCTTTTCCATTACTCCCAGCGGAAATTGCCCGGCCCGCCTCACTGCGCCCGGCGGCGCCAGCTCATCCAGCGCTCCTTGCCCGCGAAGACGGCGATGGAATCATCGACGGCTTCATCGGCCAGGCAGTCGAAATGCGGCGCCAGCAATTCCTGCAGTTTCTCACGTGAAATGCCGAATGGCGGTCCCTTGGCATTGTCGTCAAAGAAAAAGTAACCGGCCAGCATGGCGCCCGGCGCCAGCAGCTGTGCCCAGCGGGCCGCCACTTGCGGCCACATGGCGCGCGGCATGGCGCACAAAAAGGCCCGTTCATAGATCAGGTCCAGCGGTGCGACAGGTTCCCAGGCAAAGAAATCGGCTTCCACCACCTGCACTGCCCGTTCGCCGACGACGGCGCGCGCGGCGGCCACGGCGGCCGGCGAAAAGTCGATGGCCGTGGCATCCCAGCCGTGATCGAGCATGAAAACCAGCTCATAGGCCGAGCCGCAGCCGGGAATCAGGCAGCGCAGCGGCGCCGGGCTGCCCGCAACGAAGCTGCGCAGGCGCGTGGGCACGCCGCCGTGGTCCCAGGGCGTGAATTGCTTCTCGAAACGCTCGTCCCAGAAGGCGGGCGAGAGCGGATCGCGGGTATCGAAGTCAGCCATCACTTACGTCCTCAGCCTTTAAAACGGCAGTTGATGCCAGCGCATGAACACTTGCAAGCCCAGCGCGCCGAGGGCGAAGGCGCCCACGAAGTACACGATAAAGCTCAGCAGGCGATTCGTCTGGCGTTGTTCCGCCAGCAAGGTTTTCATGAGCTCCACATCGTTTTCACGCGGCTCGCCATGCACCGTCAAGGCCTGATGCAGCAAGCGCGGCAGTTGCGGGAAGATGTGCGCATAACGGGGCGCCTCGGCGCGCAGGCGCTCCATGAAGCCTTGCGGTCCCACCTGGTTGCTCATCCATTTTTCCAGGTAGGGCTTGGCCGTTTGCCACAGGTCCAGCTCCGGGTCCAGCTGCCGGCCCAGGCCTTCGATATTGAGCAGGGTCTTTTGCAGCAGCACCAGTTGCGGCTGCACTTCCACGTTGAAGCGGCGCGAGGTCTGGAACAGGCGCAGCAAAACTTGCCCAAAAGAAATATCCTTCAGCGGACGGTCGAAGATCGGCTCGCAGCAGGCGCGCACGGCCGCTTCCAGCTCATCGACGCGCGTGTCCTTCGGCGCCCAGCCCGATTCGATGTGCGCTTCGGCCACGCGTTTGTAATCGCGGCGGAAGAAGGCGAGGAAGTTTTGCGACAAATAATCCTTGTCGTAGTCGTTCAAGGTACCCACGATGCCGAAGTCGAGCGCGATGTAGCGGCCGAACGAGTCGGGCGCGATGGAAACGAGAATATTGCCCGGGTGCATGTCAGCATGGAAAAAGCCGTCGCGGAATACTTGCGTGAAGAAAATCTCCACGCCATCGCTGGACAGTTTGCGCAAATCCACGCCGGCCGCCACCAGGCGCTCCGTCTGCGACACGGGGATGCCATACATGCGTTCCATGACGATGACGCTGCTGGAACAGTAATCCCAGTGCATTTCCGGCACCAGCAGCAAGTCCGAGTTGGCGAAATTGCGGCGCAGCTGGCTGGCGTTGGCCGCCTCGCGCATCAGGTCCAGCTCATCGTGCAGGTATTTGTCGAACTCGCCCACCACTTCTTTCGGTTTCAAGCGCTTGCTGTCGGCCCACAGGCGGCTGGTCCAGTCGGCGGCGATGTGCATCAGCGCCACGTCTTCGTCGATCAGCTTTTTCATGCCTGGACGCAAGACTTTCACGGCCACTTCGCGCCCGTCTTTCAGGGTGGCAAAGTGCACCTGGGCAATCGAGGCCGACGCCACCGGCTCGCGCTCGAAGCGGGCAAACAACTGATCCGGGTGCGCGCCGAGCGACTTGGTGATTTGCGCGATGGCCAGGTCGGAATCAAACGGCGGCACGCGGTCTTGCAGGCGCGCCAGCTCTTCGGCGATGTCGAGCGGCATCAAATCGCGCCGGGTCGACAGCACCTGGCCGAATTTAACGAAGATCGGGCCCAGCTCTTCCAGCGCCAGGCGCAGGCGCAAGCCCCGTGGCGACGACAGGTCGCGCCAGAAAATCAGGGTGTCGATCAATTTGGCGGTGCGGGGAACTTGCAGACCAGAAATCGCTATTTCATCCAGACCGTACTTGATGGAAACACGGATGATTTTAAACAGGCGCAGGAATTTCAATATCATGTAGACAAATCCGGTGAGGAGGACTGCGGCTGGACGGCGGCGGCCGCCTTTTCCAGCCGGGCAAGGCGCTTGGCCAGGCGTTCGACGTCATCGCGCACGCGCGTCACGCCAGCGGAATACTCTTGCAAGGTAGAAGGACGGATCAGCATGGGCTGTTCGTCGAGAAAATATTCGGCCACGTTTTCCGCCAGCTTTTGCTGGCCCGTGCGCACAAAGGCGGCAGCATCCTTGGCGCCGGCAACGAGGCGCGTGGCCAGCATGGGGCCGACGACCTTTTCCAGGTCGTGCTCGGCTTCCCAGCGCAAGCCCTTGCTCAATTGCGAAATCGCGTTGGCAAACTCGGCATCGCCTTCGATCTTGACGTAGGAAAACGCCCGCTCGCGGTTTTGCAGGATCAGCGGCACATCGGACAATTTGACGCGGATGGTGACGTTGGCCAGCATGTCGGCCGGCGCCGCCTCGAGCATGCCGGCGCTGTCAATGCGCAGGCGCAAGGCCACGGCGCCCGTGTCGATGCAGGCCAGCTTGCCGGCGTGCACGGCCAACTGCTGGCGCGCCCACGACTCTTGCGCCAGCAAATGGTTGAGTGTCGCGATGACGGGCGTCATCAGGGAAAGATCGGAAAGTGGTGCCATCATGTTGCGCGCTTCGCGCCCCCAAAAAGAAAAAACCGCCCGTAAAACAACGTGGGCGGTTTCGATCTTACCAGTTCAGCAGGAAATATCTGTTAAGCATCATGCATTCCGCATGGACTTAAGCCAGTATTCAGCAAGTTTTTACAATTAATTCAATTGCTGGATGCCTGCCAGGACCCAACCGCTATTGCCGCTGACGGGTTTCGACATATTCCATACTTCCGCGAACGGTTCCGCCGCGGCGCCCGGCGCCGAACGGATCAGGCCAGTAAACTTCACGCTGGCCAGGTAATCGTTGACGCTCGTCTCGATGCCCAGCAGTTCAGCATCGATGGTGACGACGTCCGTAAAGTCCGGCTGCGCGCCCCGTTCCTGGATTTGCATGCGCAGTTCCGCATACACTTCCGGCGACGTGAATTCGCGGATATCGTTAACGTCGGCCTTGTCCCAGGCCGCTTGCAGGCGAATGAAATTGCTTTTCGCGTGACGCAGGAACGCTTCCTTGTCGAAGTCGCTTGGCACCCCCCATGGCGCGGCAGCCGGCACCGGCTTGTCCAGGCCTACGCCGGACAAGACAGGCTGCAGCGGCGGCAGCGGTGGAATGCGCGAACCGATGTCAGGCACGTTGCCAGCTGGCGCAGGCTGGTTGCCGAAACCGGCGAACGGCGCATTGCCGCTGCTATTGCTGTCGCGCTTGCCGCGCACCATACGGTAGATAAAGTAAGCCACGCCGGCCAGCAAGGCCACCATCAGCAAGGTGCTGATCATGCTGGCCAGGGCGCCGCCCAGGCCGAAATGCGACAGCAGCGCGCCCAGGCCCAGGCCCAGCAAGGCGCCGCCCAATAAACCCTTCCAGCGGCTCGGTGCCTTGGCGGCAGGGGCCGGCGCGGGAGCCGGCGCGGGTTGCGCCTGGCGTGGCGCAGCAGCCGGCGCCGGCGCTGGGGCCGGTGCGGGCGCCTGGCGGCCCACGTTTTGCGACTGGCGGCCAAACGAACGGCCACCGCCCATGGGACGGGCCAGCGCCTCGCCCAGCATGGATACCGTGGTCGCGGCCAGCATCATGCCAACCATAAATTTCTTCAATTTCATTCCATCTCCTAAAAACACCAACGTTGATGCATTACATCTTGATACCGGTGTGCAAAGCGGCAATGCCTGCCGTCAAATTGTAGTACTGCACGCGTTCCAGACCCGCCGTTTCCATCATGGTCTTCAGGGTTTCCTGGTCCGGATGCATGCGGATCGATTCGGCCAGGTAGCGGTAGCTTTCCGCGTCGCCGGCGATTTTCTGTCCGAACCACGGCAAGACCGAGAACGAATACAGGTCGTACGGCTTTTGCAGGGGCGCCGCCACCTTGGAAAACTCCAGCACCAGCAGCTTGCCGCCCGGTTTCAGCACGCGGCGCATTTCCGCCAGCGCCACATCCTTGTGCGTCATATTGCGCAGGCCAAAGGCCACGCTGACACGGTCGAAATAATTATCGGGGAATGGCAGTTTTTCCGCGTCACACAACATGGTGGGGGTGAGCAAGCCGCGATTCAAGAGGCGGTCGCGGCCCACGCGCAACATCGATTCATTGATATCGGTCAGCCAGACTTCGCCGGTAGGACCCGCCTGCTTGGCAAACGCCTTCGACAGGTCGCCCGTGCCGCCGGCAATGTCGAGCACCTTGAAACCGGGGCGCACGCCCGCATTGGCAATGGTGAACGTCTTCCACAGACGGTGCAGCCCGCCCGACATCAAGTCGTTCATCACGTCGTATTTGGCAGCGACGGAATGGAACACCTTGGCGACTTCGCGCACTTTGTCGTCTTCTGCAACTGTTTTGTATCCGAAATGGGTCGTATTGGTCATGGTAGGCAGTCTGTTTGAACTTGGGAGCATTATACAAGCGGCAGGCGCATTTCCCCGTGACGCCGGAGAAGGTATTGCCTTTCCACTGCATTCGAAGCCAGCATTGCTGCTTGGGCATACGCCGCCAGCGCCCCCGGCCGGTCGCCCTGGCGGCGCAGCAAGTCGGCCCGGGCCGCGTGCAGATAATGCGATCGCGCCAGGCTGGGCACGGCTTCCAGGCGATCCAGCCACGCCAGCCCGTGTGCGGCCCCATGCGCCATGGCGCAGGCGATCACGGCATTGAGCAAAATCAAGGGTTCCGGCTTGTGCCGCAGCAAAGCGCCGTACAGGGCGCTGATCTGGCGCCAGTCCGTCTGCCCGGCCGTGGGCGCTTTGGCGTGCAAGGCGGCAATGGCCGCCTGCAGCTGATATGGCCCTGGCACACGCGCCGGCAAGGCCAGTTCCAGCAGCGCCAGTCCCTCGGCAATCAAGCTCTCCTGCCACAGGCGGCGGTCCTGCTCTTCCAGGGTCAGCAAATGCCCCTCGGGCGACAAACGGGCCGGGCCGCGCGACGCCTGCAGCAGCATCAAGGCCAATAGCCCCTGCACTTCCGGCTGGCCCGGCTGCAGGTTGTCCAGCAAGCGCCCCAGGCGCAGCGCCTCGGCGCACAGGTCCGCGCGCAGCAGGGTGTCGCCGCCGCTGGCGCAATAGCCTTCGCTGAACACCAGGTAAATCACGTGCAGCACCTGCGCCAGCCGTGGCTGCAATTCTTGTTCCGGCGGCAACTCGAAGGGGATACGCGCTTCGGCGATCTTGCGCTTGGCGCGCAATAGCCGCTGCGACAGGGCAGCTTCCGCCACGCCGAAGGCCCGCGCGATCTCGCCCGTGGACAGGCCACACAGGGTGCGCAGGGCCAGCGCCACCTGCGCCTCGGGTGCCAGCGCAGGGTGGCAGCAGATGAACAGCAGGCGCAGGCGATCGTCTTCGATGGCAGGCGCTTCTTCAATCACGGGCGCAGGCAGGCCGGAGAACACGGCCTCGGCCTCGGTGACGCTCTTGCCCGCGCGGCGCACGTGATCGAGGCCCGCATTGCGCGCCACGGAACTGAGCCAGGCGGCGGGATTATCGGGGATGCCCGTGCGCGGCCACAGTTCCAGCGCCTTGCGGCACGCTTCCTGCAACACATCTTCCGCCAGGCCCAGGTCGCCGAATCGCCGCATCAGGCCGGCCAGCACCCTGCCCTTTTCCTGGCGAAAGACGTGCCCGACGGCCGCAACGGCGTCGCCGGCCATCGTCAAGCCGTCACGGGCCGCACTTCGATGGTGCCCAAGGAGGCCACCGGGCAACGCCCAGCCCAGGCCAGCGCCTCGTCCAGGTTGGCGCAGGCTAGCAGATAGTAGCCGCCCAGCTGCTCCTTGGTTTCCGCGAACGGCCCATCCGTGATGACGGGCTTGCCATTGCGCACCCGCACGCTGGTGGCGCTGCCCACAGGCGCCAGCTCGGCACCGCCGCGCAGCACGCCAGCGGCTTCTAGGTCCTGCGTATAGCTGGCAAAGTCGGCCATCAGACTGGCCATCTGGCCCTCTTCCATGGATTCATAGCGGGCCTCGTCGGCGTAGATCAGGATCAGGTATTCCATAGTCTCTTCTCCAAAAGAAAAATGCCCGCAAGCGCGGGCATTCATACGACGAACGGGGCGGCGGCAATCCGACAAGATTACCGCATTTATTTTTCCTTAATGCTTATGCCCGCAGCTCGGTCCATGGACGTGGCCGCCGGATGACTGCTTGACCGTCATGTCGGCCTTGGCGTCGCGGCCGCTGTCGCCGGGATAGCCGGCTGCCGCCAGCTGGTCCAGGTAGGCTTGCCACAGTTTGTCTTTTTCCGCGCCCAGCTTGTACAAATATGCCCACGTGTACAGGCCGGAATTGTGGCCATCGCTGAAGGTCGGCTGCACGGCGTAGTTGCCGACCGGTTCCAGGCTCGTGATGCCGACCAAACGCTTGCCTAACTGCAAGGTTTCCTGGCCCTTGCCATGGCCCTGCACTTCGGCCGACGGCGAGTACACGCGCAGGTATTCGAACGGCAACGCAAATTCGCTGCCGTCGTCAAACGCCACGTCGAGCACGCGCGACTGGTTGTGCACGGTCAAGCCGGTGGGTTGCGGTGTTGCTGCTTTTTCAGTCATGACGATACTTTATGCGGATAAACGTTGAATGATGGCGTCGCGCAAGGCCGGCAGCAGGGCGCGGCGCGCGGCCAGCACCTCGGGCGCCGTTTCGCGCTGCACGACGGCCCAGCTGGGGTTCGGGAAATGCGCGTCGTCGCGGTAGCGGGGAATCACGTGCCAGTGCACGTGCGGCGTCATGTTGCCGAAACTGGCCACGTTGACCTTTTCCGGCTGCATCACTTCACGCACGGCCAGTTCGACTTGCCACACGACTTCCATGACGTAGTTGCGCTCGCCAGGCGTCAAGTCCGTCATTTCCTTGACGTGCTTGTTCCAGATCACCCGGCAAAATCCGGGATAGGCGGCGTCATCGACGGCCACGACGGACAGGCGCTCGCTGCGCCACAGCAAGGTCTCCAGACCCTGCTTGTTGGCGTAGCCGTCCAGCAGTGTGCACAGATCGCAGGTCACACCAACACCCGTTCAATGCCGCCGTCATTGGCGCGTTTCACGTAATCCGGCATCCAGTTCTCTCCCAGCAAGTGTTTGGCGATCTCGACGACGATGTAGTCGGCCGTTGTGCCCGAATCGTCATTGTAGCGCGAGAGTCCTTGCAGGCACGACGGGCAGCTGGTGAGGATTTTCACGTCGCCTGTAAAACCGTCGCCGCGCAGCTTATCGGCGCCCTTGACCATCTCTTCTTCCTTGCGGAAACGCACTTGCGTGGAAATGTCGGGGCGCGTGACGGCCAGCGAACCCGATTCGCCGCAGCAACGGTCATTCTTCTCGATCTTCACGTTGTCTACCGTGCTGATCAGGGAATTGATGGTCTTGCCCGATTCCTGCAGCTTCATCGGATTGTGGCATGGCTCGTGGTACATATAGCGCGTGCCGTTGACGCCTTCCAGCTTGACGTTTTTCTCCAGCAAATACTCATGGATATCCATGATGCGGCAGCCGGGGAAAATCTTCTCGAACTGGTACGTCGCCAGCTGGTCGTAACAGGTGCCGCACGAGACGAGCACCGTCTTGATGTCCAGGTAATTGAGCGTGTTGGCCATGCGGTGGAACAGGACGCGGTTGTCCGTCATCATCTTCTCGGCCTTGTCGAACTCGCCCGCACCGCGCTGCGGATAACCGCAGCACAGGTAGCCCGGTGGCAAGACCGTCTGCACGCCCACTTCCCACAGCATCGCTTGCGTGGCCAGGCCCACTTGCGAGAACAGACGCTCCGAACCGCAGCCAGGGAAGTAGAACACGGCTTCCGTATCGGCCGTCGTCGTCTTCGGATTACGGATGATCGGGATAACCTTGTCGTCTTCGATATCGAGCAGCGCGCGCGCCGATTTCTTCGGCAGGTTGCCCGGCATCTTTTTGTTGATGAAGTGGATCACCTGCGCCTTGACGGGCGGCTTGCCTGTCGATGGCGGCGGCGCCTTGGTTTGCTTCTTGGCAAATTTCTTCAGCAAATCATGGCCCAGGCGCTGTGCCTTGTAACCCCAGCCGATCATGACCTTGCGCGTGGCGTTGATGGTCACGGGATCGGTGGCGTTGAGGAACATCATCGTGGCCTTGGTACCAGGATTGAAGCTCTTCTTGTCCATCTTGCGCAACAAGTTGCGCATGTTCATCGACACGTCGCCAAAGTCGATGTTGACCGGGCAAGGCGTCACGCATTTATGGCAGACCGTGCAGTGGTCGGCCACGTCCTCGAACTCTTCCCAATGCTTGATGGAAATACCGCGGCGCGTCTGCTCTTCGTACAGGAACGCTTCGATCAGGGACGAGGTCGCCAAAATTTTATCGCGCGGCGAATACAGCAAGTTGGCGCGCGGCACATGGGTCGAGCACACGGGTTTGCACTTGCCGCAACGCAAGCAATCCTTGACGCTGTCGGCGATGGCGCCGATATCGCTTTGCTGCATGATCAGCGATTCGTGTCCCATCAGGCCGAACGATGGCGTGTAAGCATTGCGTAAGTCGGCACCCATGCCTGGCAAGTTCAGCAATTTACCCTTGTTGAAACGGCCTTCCGGATCGATGCGCTGCTTGTAGCTGCGGAAGTCGCCGATTTCTTCTTCCGTCAGGAATTCCAGCTTGGTAATGCCGATACCGTGCTCGCCGGAAATGACGCCATTGAGCGAACGGGCCAAAATCATGATGCGGCCTACGGCTTCGTGGGCATCCTGCAGCATTTCGTAATTGTCCGAGTTGACGGGCAAGTTCGTGTGCACGTTGCCGTCGCCAGCATGCATGTGCAGCGCGACAAACACGCGGCTACGCAAGATGCGCGCGTGAATCGCGGTGGCCTCGTCGAGGATCAGCTTGAAGGCGGCGCCGTTGAAAATCTGGCGCAGCTGGGCGCGGATTTCCTGCTTCCACGTGATGCGCACGGTGCGGTCCTGCACCACGTCGAACAATGTCGCGTTCGGCTGCGTTTCCAGGCGTGCTTCGAACACGGGCAGCAAGCGCTCCATGCCCAGTTCGGCCAATTCACCCTTCGCGTCGACCAGCGGACGGTCCAGCTGGGCCAGCAGATAGGTCCAGCGTGCCGTGACTTGCGCCAGCAGCAGCTGCGCCTGCTCGGCGCGGTCGCCCAGCATTTCAGCGTCGTCCACGCGGTCGTCCGATGCATCGTCGCTCTTGCCGATTGGCAAGTTGCCCTTGGCAAAGAACGCGCTCAGGGCGTCGGCCAGTTGCAACTTGTTCTTGATCGACAGCTCGATATTGATGCGCTCGATGCCATCCGTGTATTCGCCCATGCGGTTCAGGGGAATCACCACGTCTTCATTGATCTTGAACGCGTTGGTGTGCTTGGCGATCGCCGCCGTGCGGGCACGATCTAACCAGAATTTCTTGCGCGCTTCCGGGCTGACGGCAACAAAACCTTCACCCACGCGGGTGTTGGCAATACGCACCACTTCCGACGCCGCTTGCGCGACGGCATTTTCATCGTCGCCGACGATGTCGCCAAACAGGGCCATCTTCGGCAACACGCCCCGCTTCGACTTGGTGGCGTAGCCGACGGCGCGCAGGTAGCGCTCGTCCAGATGTTCCAGGCCCGCCAGGCGCAGGGTCGTGTATTGCTCGCCTTTCGCCGGCAAGCCGTCCAGGTAATCCTTGATTTCCACGATCGACGGGATCGCGTCGCGCGCCTGGCCGAAGAATTCCAGGCAGACGGTGCGGGCGAATTTCGGCATCTTGTGCAAAATCCAGCGCGCCGACGTGATCAAACCGTCGCAACCTTCCTTCTGGATGCCCGGCAAGCCGGCGAGGAACTTGTCCGTCACGTCCTTGCCCAGGCCCTCCTTGCGGAACTTGCGGCCAGGAATTTCCAAAATTTCCGTCTTGAACGGCGCGTTCGGTTTTGTCGCGTCGCGCGTGCTCGGGTGGCGCCATTCCAGCTGGAAGCGTGCCAGTGCGATATCGTGGATCTTGCCCAGATTATGGTCGAGGCGGGTGACGTCGAGCCAGTCGCCGTTCGGGTCGACCATGCGCCACGAGGCTAGGTTGTCCAGCGCCGTGCCCCACAACACGGCTTTCTTGCCGCCCGCATTCATGGCGACGTTGCCGCCGATGCACGAAGCGTGGGCCGAGGTCGGGTCGACGGCAAACACGAAACCGGCCTTTTCCGCCGCTTCCGACACTTTATTCGTGATCACGCCGGCGCCCGAATTGATCGTCGCGTATTCATGCGTCAAGCCCGGCAAGACCGTCATTTCCACAGCGCCCAGGGTGATGAGTTTTTCCGTGTTGATGACGGCCGACATCGGCGTCAGCGGAATCGCGCCGCCCGTGTAGCCGGTGCCGCCGCCGCGCGGGATGATGGTCAACCCAAGCTCGATACAGCCTTTGACGAGGCCGGCCATTTCTTCTTCCGTGTCCGGCGTGAGCACGACGAACGGGTATTCCACGCGCCAGTCGGTGGCGTCCGTCACGTGCGACACGCGCGTCATGCCGTCGAAACGCACATTGTGTTTTTCCGTGTAGCGGCCCAGCACCTTGACCGTGCGCTTGCGCAAGTCGTAGGTCTTGCGGAATTCGTCGCCAAAGTCGGCCACGGCCTTGCTGGCCGCCTTCAGCAGCAGCTCCACGTTGGCGCTGCGCGCCTTGGCCACTTCCGGCGCTTCGCCGGCCGCCAGCGCGTCGCCGCCGGCCGCATCGATGGACAGGCGACGCTTGTCGACTTCGGCCAAACGGTGATGCAAGGCATCGATCAAGCCCTGGCGGCGCTTCGGATTGTCGAGCAAGTCATCCTGCAGGTAGGGATTGCGGCGCACGACCCAGATATCGCCCAGCACCTCGTACAGCATGCGGGCCGAACGGCCCGTCTGGCGGGCGCCGCGCAGCTCGTCGAGCAGGCGCCAGGAGTCCTCCCCCAACAGGCGTATGACGATCTCGCGATCGGAAAACGACGTGTAGTTATACGGGATTTCGCGCAGGCGGCTTGCTGCGGGACCATTCGGCGTTTCTGCCAGTAAAGCTTGGATTTGTGCGGGAGCGTTCATGGAGTGTGGTGACGATATAGACTGGACCCTAAAGGGCCATTTTATCTTATTGCGCCGCACCATGCGGGAACAGCCTTATGCCGCCCAAGGTTTAAGCACCTCATCCACTCCCATAGCAAATACGGAAAAGCCTTATTTTGCACGAATAAAAAACCAGTTTCCATGATTTTTTGACGCAAAAATGCCAAGAATTGACCTCTACTGCAAACTATCGACCTGCCCGAAAATGGGGCAAACTGGCGTTGCAGGCAGTCCCATTCAGGCCAGCATCTGGCCGATCCGGTGCCATACGCCATCGGGCACGTACAGCAGCAAGCCCGTCATGGTCAGGTAGCGCGCGCACTTGCCGATGGCCATGTAGGCCACGCTGGGCCAGAACGGCAGCTTGAGCCAGCCAGCCAAGGTGCACAGGGGGTCGCCCACGAGCGGCAGCCAGGCCAGCAGCATGGTCTTGGCGCCATAGCGGGCCAGCCAGCGGAACCAGCGCGTGTCGCGCTCCTTGGCGAAAGCCTGCTTGGCCCGGTAGCCGAGCCAGTAGTCGACGATACCGCCCAGGGTATTGCCCAGGGTGGCCACGCCGATGGCGGCCCAGAACAGCGCGGGATTGGCCTTGATGACGGCAAACACGGCCGGCTCCGAGCCGAGCGGCAGCAAGGTGGCGGAAATAAAGCTGATCAGAAAGACCGATGTCAGCCCGACTTCCGGTGCTGCGATCAGCTGCAGCAGCCAGGCGATTGCGGATTCGATCATGGAACACTTCGCGATGCAGTAAGGCTCTCCATTATAATGAAGAGCAGCCTGGGCGCCGCACACATCGCACCGGCCGGCAAAGGCATACCCGCCCGCAGTTCCACAGAGCATTATTGTCGCCAGGCTATCCGCCGCCGCGCCGCCGCTATCGACAGACACGCTCCAGACCCTTTCTGGCCCAGAATCACTTGCTTGCAGACTATGAACATCGACTACCTCAAGAAAATCCTGACCGCCCGCGTCTATGACGTCGCCACCGAAACGCCGCTGGAACTGGCCCCTGCCCTGTCGCAGCGCCTGAACAACCAGATTTACTTCAAGCGCGAAGACATGCAAAGCGTGTTCAGCTTTAAGATTCGTGGCGCCTACAACAAGATGTCCAAGCTCAGCGAAGCGGAACGCAAGCGCGGCGTGATTTGCGCCTCGGCCGGCAACCATGCCCAGGGCGTGGCCCTGTCCGCTGCGCGCATGGGTTGCCGTGCAGTCATCGTCATGCCGACCACCACGCCGCTGGTGAAGGTCGAGGCGGTCAAGGGACGGGGTGGCGTGAACGTGGAAGTGGTGCTGCACGGCGAGTCGTACACGGATGCCTACAACCATGCGCTGACCCTGGAAAAGGAACAGAAGCTGACCTTCGTGCACCCGTTCGACGACCCGGACGTGATCGCCGGTCAGGGCACGATCGGCATGGAAATCCTACGCCAGCACGCCGGCCCCATCCACGCCATCTTCGCCCCCATCGGCGGCGGCGGCTTGATCGCCGGCATTGCCGCCTACGTGAAACAGATTCGCCCCGACATCAAGATCATCGGCGTGCAAAGCGTCGATTCGAACGCCATGGCCCGCTCGCTCAAGGCCGGCGAGCGCGTGACCTTGAACGACGTGGGTCTGTTTGCCGACGGCACGGCCGTGCGCCTGGCCGGCGAGGAAACCTTCCGCCTCGTGCAGGCGTATGTCGATGAAATCATCACGGTCGACACGGACGCCATCTGCGCCGCCATCAAGGATGTGTTTACGGATACGCGTTCCATCCTGGAACCGTCCGGCGCACTGGCCGTGGCCGGTGCCAAGGCCTATGTGGAACGGGCCAGCCTGTCGAAACACCCGATCAACAATGAAACCCTGGTCACCATCGCCAGCGGCGCGAACATGAATTTCGACCGGCTGCGCTTTGTCGCGGAACGGGCCGAACTGGGCGAATTCCGCGAAGCCGTGTTTGCCGTCACCATGCGCGAACAGCGGGGTAGCTTCAAGCGCTTCTGCTCGCTCATCGGCGCGCGCAACGTGACGGAATTCAATTACCGCATCAGCGATGAAAAAGCCGCGCACGTGTTCGTCGGCATTCAAATTGCCGACCGGCATGAGTCAAGCGTGCTGGCGAAGACCTTCGAGGAACATGAATTCAAGACCCTGGACCTGACCCACGACGAGCTGGCCAAGTCGCATATCCGCCACCTGGTGGGCGGCAAGAGCCGCCTGGCCCAGGACGAACTGCTGTACCGCTTTGAATTCCCCGAGCGCCCGGGCGCGCTGATGCGCTTCCTCGACAGCATGGCGCCGAACTGGAATATTTCCCTGTGCCATTACCGCAGCCAAGGCGGCGACGTGGGCCGCATCCTGATCGGCCTGCAAGTGCCGCCCGATGAGATGGGAGAATTCGCCCGCTTCCTCGATACCCTCGGGTATCGTTACTGGGATGAGAGCAGCAATCCTGTGTATAAATTATTTTTGGGGTAATCACCCCAATTGCAAATGCTGGGGTCCGACCCGTCGGGTCTGACCCCTGTCCTTGCCGTTGGGCTGAAATAGGCTACCATGCGTCCTTGACTGAATTCACGCCACACGACCATGACCACCACCAACGACCTCGCCGAACTGTCTCCCTTGGGCAAAAGCTCCGCCTACCGTACCAATTACGCGCCGGAACTGCTGTTTCCCATTCCCCGCCAGGGCAAGCGCGACGAGCTGGAGTTGCACGGCACACTGCCGTTCTTTGGCCTCGATATCTGGAATGCGTATGAACTGTCGTGGCTGAACCAGCGCGGCAAGCCGCAGGTGGCCATTGCCAAGGTCAGCGCGCCGGCCGATTCGCCGAACATTATCGAATCGAAATCGTTCAAGCTGTACCTGAACTCGTTCAACCAGACCAAGCTGGACAGCCCGGATGCGCTGCTGACCCTGCTCAAGCAGGATTTATCGAACGGTTTCGGCGCCCCCGTGCAAGTGGAACTGACCTTGCAGGAAGATTTCGGCAAGCTGAAGATGGGCGAATTCAACGGCGTGCTGCTCGACCGCCTGGACCTGGAAATCACGCAATACACGCCCTCGCCGCTGTTGCTGAAAGCTGCCCTGGATGAAGCGCCGGTGGAAGAAAAACTCGTCTCGCACTTGCTCAAATCGAATTGCCTGGTGACGGGCCAGCCCGACTGGGGCAGCGTGCAGATCGAGTATGCGGGCCCGCAGATCGACCAGGAAAGCCTGTTGCGCTACCTGATCGGTTTCCGCGAACACAATGAATTCCACGAGCAATGCGTGGAGCGCATCTTTGTCGATATCTTGCGTCAGTGCAAGCCGCAAAAACTGTCCGTGTATGCGCGCTATACGCGCCGCGGCGGCCTCGACATCAATCCATGGCGCAGCAACTTCAGCACGGGAGCGATGCCGGGCAATCTGCGCAACGCCCGTCAGTAACAACCAAGCACCTCCAGGCAAACAACAAAACCATGCCAGCAGGAATGTTGGCTGTGTTTTAAAACAACGTTGCAGTAGTGCCGCAGAGCATGTCACAGACGCTGAAAAATCGGAAAATCGGCATTCGGCGGCGGAAAAACCGGCGCGCCGCGTGTTTTTAATCAAGAAATAGCCGATACACGCCGATGTTATTTTTTTGCTAAAATGATGGCCACGTGGGCTGTAGCGTCCACTGCGCCCGCAGCGGGCGTATACTGTTGAGAATTGGCGTTACAGGCCGCCGAAACAGGCCTATAATTCGGCTCGCAAGCCCTCTGCGCATTGCACCATTTCATTGAGTGTCATGACTAATCTTAGCAAAATATTATCCCTCGAAAACGTCCTGCTGGACCTGGAAGTCTCGAGTAAAAAGCGCGCCTTCGAGCAAGCCGGCCTGATCTTCGAAAACAATTACGGCATCGCCCGCTCTACCGTCTCGGACAATCTGTTTGCCCGCGAACGCCTGGGCTCGACTGGTCTGGGCCATGGCGTGGCCGTGCCGCATGGCAGAGTCAAGGGCAGCAAAACCTTGAAATCGCCGCTGGGCGCCTTCGTGCGCCTGGCCGAGCCGATTCCCTTCGAGTCGCCCGATGGCAAGCCCGTCAATCTGCTGTTTTTCCTGCTGATTCCCGATCATGTCACCCAGCAACATCTGGAAATCCTGTCGGAAATCGCCGAAATGTTTTCCGATGATGCCTTCCGTACGGCGCTGGCCACGGATCCGGAACCGAAATCCGTGCATTCGCGCATCGTCAATTGGCAACCCAGTCTGCAAGCGGCGGGTTAAACTTCAGGTATTCCTCCACTCCTGAAGAAGACTGCCATGTTGCAAACGCCGCTGACGATACAACGCCTGTACGACGATAATCGTGAAAGTCTGCAACTGGGCTGGTTCGCCGGCTTCCCCGGCGGCGAGCGCCTCATCTCGGGCGACGTCTCGTCGGCCGCCGACCAGGTAGGCCACTTGAACCTGATCCATCCGGGCCGCATCCAGGTCTTCGGCCACCAGGAAATCAATTACTACCAGCGCCTGAAGGTCAACACGCGCACCCACGTGATCGGCGAACTGATCGCCGGCGGCCCGCCCGCGCTGATCATCGCGCAAGGGCTGGAAACGCCGCCCGACATCCTCGCCATCTGCGACGAGCAAAACATTCCCCTGTTCTCCACCCCGCTGCCGGCCGCGCAAGTGATCGACTTCCTGCGTGTCTACCTGTCCAAAAAACTGGCGCAGCGCATCATCATGCATGGCGTGTTCATGGACGTGCTGGGCGTGGGCGTGCTGATCACGGGCGATTCGGGCCTGGGCAAGAGCGAGCTGGGGCTGGAACTGATTTCGCGCAGCCACGGCCTGGTGGCCGATGACGCCGTCGAATTCTCGCGCATCGCGCCGAACATGATCGAAGGCCGCTGCCCGCCTTTGCTGCAAAACCTGCTGGAAGTGCGGGGCCTGGGCTTACTCGACATCAAGGCCATCTTTGGCGAAACGGCCGTGCGCCGCAAGATGCGTTTGAAACTGATCGTGCACCTCGTGCGCCGCAACGCGCTGGAAGAAGAAGTCGAGCGCCTGCCTTTCCTGTTCCCCACGGAAGACGTGCTGGGCTTACCCGTGCGCAAGGTCGTCATCCCCGTCGCCGCCGGCCGCAACATCGCCGTGCTGCTGGAAGCGGCCGTACGCAATACGATACTGCAGCTGCGCGGCATCGATACCTTGCAGGAATTCATGGAGCGGCAACGACTCGCCATGAGTGGCGATTAATGTTGCCAAGGAGTTCGCCCTTGCAAGGGCGAACCGTTACGCAGGCACGCAGCAGTGCTGCGTGAATTCCCTGCTGCACCAACGACTCGCCATGAGTGGCGATTAATGTTGCCAAGGAGTTCGCCCTTGCAAGGGCGAA